>JAFGTT010000014.1 GCA_016933955.1 Candidatus Zixiibacteriota bacterium | reverse complement strand
TTTTTTTTACGGCGGCTTAGCCAAGTGGTAAGGCAGAGGTCTGCAAAACCTCTATTCTCCGGTTCGAATCCGGAAGCCGCCTTTTTTTTATCCGGGTCTTGACCTGCCGGGGATTTTTTATATAATTATAAACGATATTTAGATTTCCTGATTACCCAGCCCGATACCGAAATGAGAACCGGAAAAACATTTCTTAAAATCGGTTTGTTCATGTGTCTCTCCGTAAGCGCTTTGGCGGTTGAAAAGCCTTTATTTCCCAAGGCTTTTACCGATAACACCGGCCGGTTGCATTTATTCTGGTTCTACCCGGGTTTACATGAATTTGGGCGCGGGAATATTGACCGCATCCCGGAGTTGCAGATTTGTCCGGGTACAGCCGAGAAGCAGTATTTTCTGACTATCCGTCTGGGTATTGATCCTCCAATGATGATCAGGGATATTAAGGCTTTTATCTGGAATTTCGATCCTTATCCCGATTATCCGGGAGATCAATATACCCCGCTGATGTTTTACCTGCAGGATAACTTGATACCCGATGATACTGCTTTTCTCTGGAGTATGTCCTGTGGGCTGAATCCGCCCGCCAATGCAGGAGGTGATTATGTTGCCGTTTATCCTGAATATTCCATTACAAATCAATATGATTGCTGGGTATCTCTGGGGTGGGATGTGGATTATAGAGGTGCCCCGGTTGTCGGTGGCCTTCCCGGGAAACCGGACCTTGAGCAATATATATGCAGCGATGATGGCACCGGTATTGTGATTGAGGAAAGCCAGGACAATTATATGGTTGGAGTCGATCTTCTTGGCTGGCGAGGCGGCAAAATACCGGATTCATTATCTGCCTTATCCTTTGAAATTTATTATGGTGAAGATTCCGTTTACAATCCGGATGATTTATCATTCCTGGCTATGATTGGCCCTGAAGAGCTTCATGCCTTGCTGCAGAACCCCCGGGAAGGGTATTATTGGATCATGGCAGGTGATGGGGATATAATCTCGATTCCAATGGCTGTATATTTTAATCCAAATCAATCATTGCCTCTGGAAATTATTCCGACGGATTTTGAACAGGTCTGGGATTACCGGAAATCCAATAATTTCGCTATAACCGTATTGAATAATGCCTCCCAATCGCGATCGCTCAAGTTCTCGGCCGACCGGCAATATATTGAGCTTTCCGATAATCAGCTTTTTCTTGGCTCGGGTGAATCCGGAGACATCAATTTTTCAGTTAAAACGGAATCTTTAACTGATACTGCCTTTATGACCTATATGATTATTTCCGAATCGGGTGAAAGCTGTTCGGAATTATATCGGCTTAAGTTTATTCCTCCTGATCCAACTGCTGTCGATGAAAACGAATCGACTATTCCGATCGTATTTGAAGTATCGGAAGGGTATCCCAATCCGTTTAATGCCTCGATTGGCTTTGAAATAAATGGGTTTATAACCAGTGATATAACAGTTGATATCTACAATATTTTGGGTAGGAGAATATATTCCGATCATATCGGGGACGGACATGTTAATCGATTTATCTGGGATGTCTCGGATCAGGGCAAGAGCGGGATTTCCAGCGGATTATATTTCTTCCGTTTTGATTCCGGTCGTCGATCCGAAATACGATCCGGTCTGTTAATCAAGTAGAAGTCGTGGTGGCGGATTCCGGGAATATTTTAGGCCATATAAATCATTATTTTATCGGGAGATTTTTGGCTTTACAATCGATTCGAAGTTTCTATATTCATGTAATACATTTTGTTTTAATATATTTCTTTTGGAGGTCTTTGATTTATGGCCATGAAAATTACCGATGAATGCACGGCATGCGGTCTGTGTTTGCCTGAGTGCCCGACTTCATCAATCAGTGAAGGTGATATTTTTGTCATCAATCCTGATACCTGCAACGAATGTGAAGATCAGGACGATGGCCCGCAGTGTGTGGCCGTTTGTCCGGTGGAATGTATCGAAAAGGCCGAGTAAATTGCTTTGGACGGAATCTGCGCCGCTTGTTTTCAGGCGGCGTTTTTTATTATAAGATTATGCCGTACAAGATAAACGACACTCATACCAGCGCCGACATCGGTCTGGTCGTTACTGGTCGGGATGTGGTGGAATTGTTTCGAGACGCCCTTCTGGGTTTAATTGAGATTATGGCGGAACCCTCAAGTCTGGAATCATCCCGAAATCTGCCTGTGCAATTGACCGCGGAAACCATAGGGGATTTATTTTTCAGCTGGCTGGCGGAAATATTGTATTTAAAAGACGCTGAAAATTTTCTGCCGGTTGACTGCGTATTAAAGATAGAAGGGAAGGATGGTTTCCATCTGGAGGGCGCTCTTATCGGAGATAGTATTGACCCTGTCAGGCAGATTTTAAAAATCGATGTCAAAGCAGTGACATATCATAAATTTAATATAGCAAAAACCGGTGAAAAATGGCGGGGAGAGGTGGTTTTTGATCTATGAAAGCTGAGGATTTCAAACGAATTAATCCCAATATCATAGAAATACCTATGGATTATAAGGCGGGGATGAAAGTCCCGGCAAGAATCCTGACTTCACCGGAATTGTACAGGACAATCGATGAAAAAGTTATAGACCAAATAACCAATGTGGCCTGTCTTCCGGGGATCAGGAAATATGCCTATTGCATGCCCGATGGTCATGCCGGCTATGGTTTCCCAATTGGAGGGGTAGCCGCCTTTGGAGTCAATGACGGGATCATTTCTCCGGGCGGAATCGGTTTTGACATAAATTGCGGTATGCGTCTACTCCGAACGAATCTCACTCTGGATGATATAATTCCGATCAAGGAAAAACTTATTGATAGACTTTATGAGACTATTCCCTCGGGGATGGGTTCGAAAAATTTTATTAGACTTAATCGAGTCGAATTGAATTCCTTAATGGAATCGGGCACCGACTGGTGTCTTGAGCGCGGTTATGCCACGCCGCATGATATCGAGCATATTGAAGATCATGGTCGAATAACTCAGGCCGATGTATCATCTGTCTCCGATAAGGCCGTCTCCCGCGGAATAAACCAGATGGGAACTCTCGGTTCGGGGAATCACTATCTGGAAATAGAGGTAGCTCGACCGGAGGGAATTTTTAATCGGCAAATCGCCGAGGTTTTCGGGATTGATCGGGATAACCAAATCATTATTGCCATTCATTGCGGCTCCCGTGGTCTTGGCCATCAAATTGCCACCGATTATCTCCAGGTTTTCGATAAATGCTCAAAAAAATATGGGTTGGAAGTCCGTGATCGTGAACTGGTATCGGCACCAATTGATTCGTCCGAGGGGCAGCAGTATTTCGGCGCTATGGCTTGCGCCGCCAATGCCGCTTTTGTCAATCGGCAGTTGATAGTATATGGTATCAGAAAGGTATTCAGGGAAGTATTCGGAATCGGAGAAAAAGATTTAGGAATCGAGACAATTTATGATGTCGCGCATAATATCGCCAAGCTGGAGACTTATGTTATTGATGGCCGGGAGGAACAGGTCCTGGTCCATCGCAAAGGTGCCACCCGTTCATTAGGGCCGGGACGACAGGGAATTCCCGCCGGATATAAATCTACCGGGCAACCGGTTATTGTGGGGGGATCAATGGAGTCAGGGTCAGCCCTTCTCTGCGGAACCAATACAGCCGATACAGAAACCTTCGGTTCATCGCTTCATGGAGCGGGACGAACCATGTCTCGAATTAAGGCAAAAAAATCAGTCAGGGGAGACGCCGTAAAGGAACGTATGGCCAGGAGGGGTATTCTGGTCAAAACCGCTTATCTGCCCGGTCTGGCTGAAGAAAATATTGATGCTTATAAAAATATAGATGCAGTGATCAGAGCTGTCGATGATCTGGGTATTTCGAAAATGGTCGCCCGCTTCCAGCCAATTCTGAATATAAAGGGCTGAATTTCAATTGTCCAGCCGGATATGACGTCCCATATTCCGATTATCTACCAATAACTTAAGTGGAATTAACGAATATTGATAAAAAAGAGGGCGCTACTCTGGTTGGGTAGAGGGGGCTAGGAAACTACCCAGGGACAGCAGAGAGTCACCCTCAAAACATATCATAAAATACTACTGGAATAACATTTTATTGTCAAGCACTTTTTGTATAAAATAACGTCCCTTATCTCATAATTTCGTTTGTTTTAAATAAGTAAAATTATTTTCAATAATTACAAATATTTGACAAAATATACGATTTATTGTCCCGACAATCAGCCAGATTATCAAACTTTATAGATCATTTCGGCAATAATAAAACATTCTTTAGCAATGCAAAGATTTGATACCAAGCATGGGTATTAAATCCTAAATTATACCAATAATATTTCGAATTATATCAAATCTCGACCGGGTTGTTCTAAAATAATATCAATAGCGCACGATCTTAACCGGGACGGTTAAACGGGCATCGGATTTGTCGCCGAAATTAACCGTGAAATTACTGTAATGGGTCCCCCTTGGTAAGGATTCAAGCGGCTGAACATCAAGAATGGTTGAATCCCTGGAATCGATTTCACCCGAGGTTTTATTGACTGTGAATAGCGATCCCGGCTCAATTTCAAGATCGTATTTTAGTTTATCCTCGGATAAATTTATCAGGGTGATTTTCTTGGATTTGTGCCCGGGAAGATAAAACAATGACTGCGGTTCCACTTTGAAATATCGAGGGACCATACCGATAGCGGAGGCATACTCCAGCTCCACGGCCGGATTGTCGGGATCATTAGAATGCACCGTGATATGCCGGGTACTTGGTCCATAATAATTTTTGGTATCAAAAAGTATTTTGATAGTCGTGATCGAGTCGGGTGCCACCAGAGTATCCATAACCTGGGCATGAGTGCAATCACAATTGGGGACCAATTTATTAATTACCAATCCGGCCTGGCCATCGTTCCGTATTTGAAAGGTGTGGATCAGCTTATAATCTATGGGGACAAAACCGAAATCATAGAAATTATCAAGCAATTTGATACTTGGCTGCCGGGCTTCGGCCCCGAATCCAGTCTGGTTTATAAGCAAAATAAGAGAAATCATAAAAAGGGAAACAATATGGCGACCTGTCATGGAAATCAAACCTCCAGCTTTTCCTGCTTCAGCTTTTCTTCAATAAAACCGTTTTCCCTCATCCAGATATCATTATAACATTTACTTAAATACTTGGAGCCGGGATCAGGTATAATAACAACAATCAGATTGCGCTCATCCAGGTTACGAGCAACCCGGTAAGCGGCCCACAAAGCCGCCCCCGATGAACCACCCACCGAAATTCCTTCTTTGCGGGCGATTTGCCTCGCTGTCAAGAAAGAGTCCCGATCAGATACCGTGATGATTTCATCCACCAGATCAGGGTACATGGCCCCGGTTATACAATCGGTTCCGATTCCTTCGACTTTGTATGCCGCCGGTCTTACGATTTTTTTAAATTTAATGTAATCCGTGAACATCGAACCCTCGGGATCGACGGCAATGGCTTTTATTTCGGCCTTTTTCTCCTTTAAAAATTTAACGGCGCCGGAAAAGGTTCCGCCGGTGCCGATACCGGCCACGAAATGCGTGATTTTGCCGTCCGTATCATCCCATATTTCCGGGCCGGTAGAATAATAGTGGGCTTCGACATTATCCCGGCTGTGATATTGGTTCATATGGAAATAACCGTGTTTTTTGGCCAGATTAATAGCCAGCATATAAGCCCCCTGGGGATCCTCATGTTCCAGATCGGATGGTGTCACAATCACTTCCGCTCCAAAGGATTTAATAAGGTCCACCTTTTCTTTACTGGTTTTTTCCGGGGTCGTCAGAATGGCCTTAAGTCCCAGGACTGAAGCTACCATAGCCAACGCTCCGCCGGCATTGCCGGAGGTATTGTCAATGACAGTATCACCCGGCTTCAGCTGACCTTCGTCCAGGGCTTTTTTAAGGATGTAAAGAGCCATGCGGTCTTTTACAGATCCCCCGGGATTCAGAAATTCCAGTTTGCCCAGCATCAGGGGACCGCCCGAGGTTAAGCCGTTATTGATCCTGACCATGGGCGTTCGACCGATTAATTGCAATATATTTTCAGCATATTTCATAAATTTTATCCCTATGTTTATAACATTTTATGCAAATATTGTTTCAAATTCAACCGATTAATTTATTAGAGGTTCCGACCTGTTTACGGAATATTTTCTTTTAGCTTGACAAACATTTTAACGTCGGCCTTTATTGGCAAAGGTAAACAAGGAGGGTTCATGAAGAAGCTACTAATACCTTTTCTGCTTCTCGCAACTCTGGGATTATTCTATGGTTGCAGCAAGGACAAGGATGTTCAAGATCTGGAAAATGAAGTGATGGAATCGGAATCACAGGATTACCTATCCGATACATCCACGGCGGTTGCGACGCAACCGGCGGTACCGGCAGTTAAGGATTCGGTTAAACCGGCATATGCAAAGACTCCTGAAACGGCGCCTATCGAAAAAAACAGGGTTGAAACCAGCCTGCCCGAGCGTCAGGGAATCGGGGCTTACACCGTCCAGGTGGCAGCCGGAACCAATCCTAAATATGCCAAATACCTTGCTGAAACGTATATCAAGAGAGGTTTCGATGCCTTCGTAACCGAAGCGGTGGTCAATGGCGAAACATTTTACCGAATCAGAGTCGGCACCTATGATTCGTTTTCCCAGGCCAAGACGGCCGGGTTGGATCTCAAAGACCGTTATTCGACCGATTTCTGGATTGATAACAATTATTGATGAAAAGTTATACCGAATATTTAACCTTTAATACCAAGAAGAGACGCGAGTATTTAAACATTACCGATCAGGTCAACTCGGCCCTGAGAAAAAGCGGAATTCAGGAAGGATTCATTCTTGTTTCCACCATGCATATAACCGCGGGTATTTATGTTAACGACGCCGAAAGCGGTTTGATCGCGGATATAGATGACTGGTTACAAAAACTCGCCCCCGATGGGGTCGATTATCGGCATCATCGGACCGGTGAGGATAACGGTGATGCTCATTTGAAAAACCTCCTGATTGGGCATCAGGAGTTAATCCCGGTGACTAAAGGCAAGTTTGATTTTGGACCCTGGCAGCAAATTTACTATGCCGAGTTTGATGGTCGACGTGACAAACGAGTCATCATCAAAATAATAGGCGAATAAAAAACCCCGCTTATAAACGGGGTTTTGCGCACCTTTTTTAAGACCTTTTACCTCTTTAAGTATTTATCAAAAAACTCCACCATTTTTCGATATAGCGTCAGGCGGTTTTCCAGTTTGCCGACACCATGGCCTTCATCGGGGAATATCAGGGAATCGGCTATCCCGCCGCTTTCATTTACCGCATTGATTATTTGCCGGGCCTCATCAATCGGTACCCTGGGATCGTTTTCCCCGTGAATCACCAGAAGCGGCGTTTTAATGCGGCTGGCGCGATGGATGGGGGAGATGGATTCCAGAAATCCCGTATCATCAAGAGGACCATATTCCGCCTCACGCAGATTCCGCCGATAAGAGCGGGTGTTTTCCAGGAAGGTAACAAAATTAGCAATACCCACCTGATCTATGGCCGCAGAAAAAAGGTCGGGATATTCGGCAATACTGGCCAGGACAACATAACCACCGTAACTGGCTCCCTTAATACCGATCTGACCCCGGCTGGTATAATTCTTTTCAATCAGATAATCAACGCCGGCCTTAATATCCCTGATGGAATTGATACGGTTCTTGTAATTATCAAGATTCAAATACTCTTTGCCATATCCCGAAGAACCGCGGATGTTCGGGGCCAGTATACCATAACCGTTTAAAAGCAGGTAATTGAAATGCCGCTGGAAAAACGGCTGGAACTGGCTTTCCGGACCACCATGGACATGAATGATGAACGGTATCGGACTTCCATCATAATCCGGTGGAAGATATAGAAAGGCCGGAATTTCCAGACCATCAAAGGACTTGTATTTGATTAGTTCAGGCTCAACAAACAGCCCCATATCAATACCGGCATTGATAGAATGCGTGACTTTCGTCAATTCCGGCTCCCGCCAGTTCCAGAGCCAGATATCGGGGGCTTGGGTGGGGCTGTTAAACTGAAAAATTACCTTCCCATCATCAGTCAATACCGGTGACTGGATAATTCCATCCATCGGCGGACTTTGTACCGGTTGTCTAAGGATCATATCACGGAGACGCAACCGCATATATCCATTTTCGTTTATCAGCCAAGCCATATATCTGCGATCGGGGGAAAACTCCAGATAATCAACCGGCCAAGGAGAATCCGGGTCGATAAATTCCAGCGCACCGGTTTCAATATCAAAACGGGCCAGTTTAAGGATACCTTCGGGATTGTCATTGCTTATCAGGTAAACCGTTCTTTTGTCAGGCATCATAACCGGGTAATCATAAATCGTTTCTTCACCACCTGAGGCGATCATCCGGTTTTCCCCGGTAAGCAGGTTGACAAGATATATCTGGCTGGCATAATTGGAAACCAGGTGCCGAACCAGCATCAAAGTCCCGTCCCCGGATACGTCGGAAATGGCATTATTGCCTTCTTTATCAAAGATCAAAGTTCGTTCACCGGTGGTCAGACTATGTGAATATATTTTGAAATCGCGTTTGTTTTCCACATTGGAAGTATAAAAAAGACCGCTTTCATCTTGCCGCCAGAAGATTGTACCGTAACGCACCTTTTCATCGTTGGTCAATTGACTGATACGTCCGGTCCCGATATCAAGCAGATAGAGTTGCGCATCTTCGTTACCACCGATGGAAGCCCCGACGATTGCCTTATGGCCACCCGGAGAAACGTCATACCATTCTATGCCGTCATCGAAAATAGTCAACTGGTACGGCCAGCCTTCAACCGTCAGGCGATACATTTGGCTGATCCCGGACATGGCTGTCTTAAAAAAGATATCTCCGGTGGTGTTGGAAATATATGGGGAAGAGGCATATCCTATTTTCATAAAGGTCTCAATGTCAGGCACATATTTTTCCGGAACCGATCCGGATACTCCGGCTGAGCAGAGTTTTGAGTTGAACACCATTATGATAAAGATCGTGGAAAGCCATTTCAATTTGAAACATCTATAGAGCATTCTTCCTCCTGATAATAAAAAATCGATGGTCACACCGTATTATACGAAATTAATACGGCCATGCCACCGATAAATACTTGTTGTGCCTGATATTCGGTCAATAGAACCGAAAATCATCAGAATGATAGATTTTTAATATATCCGAACCGGTTTTTCGATTGTCCGTTCATCGATTTTATGATTTTCTTCGTTTTCAACCCGAAGATAGAATTCGCACAAGTAACACGACTGACGGCTGTTGCGGCAAATCGGATGATCTTCGTGCGAACCGCTGTGATTAACCATCCAGCAGGCGCGTCCGGCTCCCCGACCACCATTAATACCATCCAGTTTCATCACCTGAGCTACTTTACAAGTCCCATAAATCCCGGTCAGGACGCCGCCCGGTTCCAACCCGCAGTTTCTGAACTCCCAGCAATTCAGTTTCCGGCTCATCTTGACTACCTATCTTCTTCTTTGATTAACCGGAGGACAGGTTCAAACCTTGTGGACGATTTGAATTCGGCCAATTCGGCCGGTCCCGCAACCGTTTTAAAAGCGGCGTAGGTATCCCGCATTTTATTGATATTATCCCGGGCCAGGTAGTTCAGCATCATATACTGGTACAGGTAAGGATCGGAGGCATCGATTTTATAGGCCTTATCGAAATACTTTTCGGCTTTCTTGTATTCGGCCATTTTGAAATATGATACTCCGGCGCCGTATAGGGCGGGATAGAATTTGTCGTTAATATCAAGGGCTTTTTCAAAATCGTCTATACTTGTCCGATAATCGCCATTGTCGGCATAGGTTCCGGCCCGCCCGACATAGGCTGCGATACTTTTGGATGAATGCTGAAGGGCTGATGTGAAAGCCTTAATGGCCCGATTATTGTTTTTGGCCATCCGGGCAATTTCGCCCACTCGAATATAATCAAGGGCCGCCGACTCCGATTGATTACTCATGGCATATGCTTTGGCCCGGCCTTCATAGGCATCGACCGAACCGTGATTGTAATCTATCGCCTTGTCGAAATCGGCAATCGCCTGATCGATATTATTGGATGCCATGGCATCATAGCCGAGTTTAATATAGTCTTTTTCTGTGATTTTTGTCGCCTGAGTCCCCTGGCTTCGTTTTAAGGTAGCGTTTATGATTGTGGTTTCGCCCGGAACGACTTTTATGGTGGTAACAAAATCATCATATCCGGCCTTACTTAAAATAACCCGTCTTTCACCCGGTCTGATTTTGGAGTAAGTATTATTTCCGGCTCCCAGAATCTGCCCCTCAAGGTCAAATCGGACATTTTCAACGTTGGCTTCCACCTTAATTTTGCCATACTGATCGCCTGTCGTAGTGGAAGTCCCCTTATCGGCCCGGGTTTGGGATGTGGTCGAAGAAGGTTTTGAGGATGTGCCTAATGACGTCACCTGCGTGACGTCATTTTTTTTTTGGCTGTACTCCCGGCGTACAGGTTTATTAAAACTCATTACCGTTAATTGGCCAGCCGTTACGGTTACATTGCCCTGTCCGACATAATCATCGCCCAATTCATAAACAATTTCATAGGTTCCGGTCGGAATAAGTTCGAACCGGAAAAAGCCCTGCGCATTAGTTCTGGCGGCCTTGCCCAGGGAAGGAATCGACACCAGGGCGCCTTCCAGATATGGCTGTCCATCCTTATTCAGGATCATGCCGACAATTTCGCCCTCACCGGAAAGATTGGTTTTGATAAACTGAGAAGCGATTACTGCCAAAACGACAAACACCAGGGCGGCAAAGAGACCGATAGCCAATCGCTTGTCGAGTTTTTTGGTTCGAAGCAGGTAATGCTTATTGTTAACCACGATCTCATCGCCGTCATGGAGAAAAGGATTCCCCACAAGCTGGATGATGTTCTTTCGATAATAAGCGAGTCCTCGGGCTTTCTGACTGACTTGCTGTGAAACCGCAGCCAGCGCCGGATCGGAAATGGAACGGACTGTATCCGCTAAGGCCGTATCGGACTGAGCGGATTCATCCGAAATCCTTGGTCCGGGGGGGAGGTCGTTTTCGGCATAATGTTTGTTCAGGCGCTTGGTAACCTCCTCCGATCGAACCGGTTGATCAGCGCCGCTTTTCGCCTGCTTTTGCGAATCAGCATGCCAATCGATAGGCGGTATCTCTTTTTTGACCGGATTGTTCGGCTTTACCTCTACCGGACGCGCGGGCGCGGTGTCGGCAACGGAAGAGACAGTGCTTTCCTCTTGAGGCGGAGGAACCAGGTTTACCGGCTGGGCAGGAATATTATCATCAATATCATCGACTCCACCCAGGAGATCGGCGTTATTGGCGATTTCCAACCGATCTTCAGCCGGCTCCGTGGTTTTCTTCTTTTCTGCGGGGTTATCCAAAAATCCGTTTGACCCGGGACTGGCAGTCTCGGTCACAACAAAATCAAGTCTATCATCGGAGTCGTGCTCAGCGGAGATTTCTGGTTTGCCGTCCGCCTGATTGCTCAATGGACTACCGCATTCCTTACAGAATTGCGCGCCATCGAACGCATTCTCGGATTTACAGTTGGGGCAAATCTTCAATTTTAACTCCAAAAATTTAGGAATTGTTTAATCTAATTATCGACTTTATGCGTCATTTCTTTAGAAAATGATATAAGGGTGATTGGTCAGGATTTTAGGAGGGGATTTTTTGTATTTAGGTCTTGACAGCCTCAATTCTTTGAGGTATAATCGCTTATTAATTTTGAATGTTATTATGAGGAGGAATCAAATATATGTTCGGGCGCTTTAATGGCTTACTATTTTCAGGTATAGTTGTTTTGCTTTTATCCCTGTTTTTGGGATGTTCCCAGTCCGACGATGTTATTGCCCCAATCTCATTGAGCGAGTTCCATTTAAAGCCGGTCATGCTTCCCAATGCCCCGGCAGGATATCTTTATGAAATGTGGGTGATAGATACTCTTGGCAATTCATATTCTCTTGGCAAGTTCATATGGAATGCGGACTTATATCGGTTTTACGACAGCGATTCGAGCCGTATCGATTCTGTCTGGACCGTTGAATATGATATCCTGGATCCTTTCTATAAATATATGGCAGTATCACTGGAAACCCTGGATGATGCTCAGCCGGATACCCCGGGACCGATTATGCTCAGAGATGTTATCGTGGATCCTGGAGAACGCGAATTGCAAATGGTAGTACCCTTTAATTTCAGTCTGAGTACGGCCGGATATTGTGTCCAGACTCCAACCGACAAACAATCCCGACAAAAGGATGGTTGCGGAATCTGGTTTGCATATTATCAATATGCGGAGACATATTATAACGATACTACCAAAGTTATGCTGAGTAAGCAGGTTAATGACCGGCAACTTGATATCGCCAATACCTATTGGGATTGCCTTAACATTGATTGTTCCGAGCGTGAGGATGTAACTGATTCCGTTAAGGCCAATCCCTCATATCCATATGATACCCTGATTGTCGATACTCTTAATCTTGAGGAACTGGCCAATACGCTTGATACCGTAGCCATAAAGTGCACAACCACTGTCATTGACTCGTTTTTCGTTCCTGATACCTTGACTATGGATACCTTTATCCATAAGAGCATGTCTTTTGAATATGTCGATTTCCCGGTCAATGTCGGTGCGGCCAACATCGACACTTTTTACTATGATTCCTGTCTCGATGTAACCACCAACTTCACAATTCCACCTTTTAAGGATTATAATCATTCTATCTTTTATACTTATACCACGCAAACCCTGCTTCTTGACAAATTTCTCATCAATTATGAAGAGATGCCGGATTTGACCGGGTCTAACTGGCACTATAAAGGATGGGTTATCTCTCCGTATTTACCGGAAGACTGCACAGAACTGGGTCGTCTGACACCGCCCAACTGGCTGAAAGTTACGGTTGACCAGTATTTTACCGAGCCCGAAGAATGGCCGGTTATAACCACCGGTAGTTTCAAGGATTTCAGTCGGGCTGATGATGGCAACCCGTATTCGATGAATTTGAGGGTTCCCAATTTCCCGGGTGAGGATTTTATCCAGAATCTTCCCTGCGGGGCCGATTCGTTTTACTTTTCTTCTCAGGATAGCATCTATACCAGACACGGCAGGGTTTTTATAACTCTTGAACCGGATACCTACAATGAAAACACCAACTTCCCGCTTATTCTGTTTACCGGTCGGTATACCATGCCCAGTTATGTATCTGTTTCGGATACGACGACCAATCATTATCAGAGTCAGGAATTGCAGAATCAATCCAGTCGGGTCGATAACAATCCTTTTGGATTTCCCGGGATAAAAGTGTATATCGTGCAGGAATAGAAAGATTGACTTTTTATGACCGGCATAAGAAATTATGCCGGTTTTTTTATGTCCAAAACATGCTTGGATATTGTAACATTTTTGAATATTTTGCGTCAATTCCGGTATATTATGAAAATTGAAAATTATCACTAAATAATAAAACCAGGAGTATAATCATGGAAATGGAGAATAACAACTTGCCATCAGGGCCGGAATTGCCGGCCGAACCAAAATCCGGCAAACCGGCGGCCATTTTTAAAGTATTTTCCGAACCATCGGGGGTTTTTGGCACCCTGACAGGAAAACTGGATTGGCTGATACCGCTTATAGTCATTGCCGTTATCAGCTGTGCCCTGTGGCCTCTGACGGCACCCATAACCACCCGCGATATGCAAAAGAAAACGGTGGCTAATCTGGAGAAATATCGTGACCGACTTCCCGCAGACCAGTATGATAAAATCGTCAGTGATGTTAAAAAGAGATTCGAGGAAGGTGCCAGTTTCAAATGGTACACGCCGCTTATATTCCTGCTCTGGCCGTTTATTAGTATGCTGATTATATCCGTGATAGGCTATATCAGCGGCAATTTTGTTTTTGGCGGGCGATCATCCTTCTGGATAGTCATGAATGCTGTGGCCTTTGCCGCCTTGATCGGGTTTCTGGGGGATATTGTCCGGGGGCTTTTAATGTACTGGAAAGACACGATGTTTGTTTATACCGGTCTGGGTCTTTTAAAACCGGCTGAAGATGGCTCGTTTCTGCATTACCTTTTAAGGCAGGTGGATATTTTCGGTATCTGGAGAATCATTGTTACCTGTATCGGGCTCGGTGTTGTCTATAAAATGAAACCATCTAAATTCGGATTCGTATTATTTCCCATATGGATTGTCTTTATATTATTAGTTGCTATTTTGAACAGCACCATTATGATGGGCAATTTAATATATTAAACCACAGGAGAATAACGGATGGGATCCCTTTACCGCAAAACCTTATTGGTTATATCTATTATAATGCTGATCAGCGGATCGGCATTAGCCGAAATCTTAACCTTGGATGACTGTATCGAACTGGCCCTGAAGAAAAATCAGGATGTCATTCGCGCCCGGAATATGGTCAAATCCGCCGATGGCAATGTCTGGAACGCTTTCGGTTCTTTCCTTCCGAGTATTTCGGCCAGCGCCAGCGCCCAGCAAACCCGTTCAGATCGTTATATTGTCACCGACAGCGGTCACGCCATTTATATCCCTTCTGAACATGAAAACGACACTCTGGTCATACCGCCCGACACATTGCTTTTAATGCCCTATCAGTCAGAAGTCGAGATGGGTGGTGTTTCCAAGTCTTATTCGCTGGGAGCCTCGGCCTCGCTGACGGTCTTCAACGGCGGGCAGAATATATTTAATTATTTGGGTTCCCGCTCGGACAAAGAATACTATAAGTATCAGGCTGAGGCCTCGGAACAAAATCTGATTTATAATGTAAAAGCTTATTATTTCAACTACCTCAAGGCCCTGGATAGCCGTAAGATCAATGACGAGGCGGTTAAGAGAGGCGAGGAGCAATTAAAATTGGCCCAGTCCCGGTTCGATGTCGGAGCGGCTTCGAAATCCGATGTTCTCAAGGCCAAGGTGCAGTACGGGAATGACAAACTGGCCCTGATTTCAGCCGAAAACGATGTCAAAATCGCTCATGCCAATTTGACTTATTTGATCGGTCTTAATGTTAACACTGATGTCGATTTCGCCACCGATTATGAAAGCCGGGAATATAACAACAGCGAACTTGATGCTCTAAAATTCGGTATGGCCAATTATCCCGGGCTCAATGCTTCAAAAAGCAATCTGACTTCCGCCAAATACGCCGTTTGGTCGGCCTATGGCCGCTATTTACCGACTCTTTCGGTAAGTGTCGGCCGGTCATGGTCTAATTCGCGGTTCAGCGAGGTTACTAAATTCCGAAGCGAGGATGCCCACTGGACAATTCAGACCAGTCTCAGCGTACCGATCTTTTCTAATTTCAGCCGTAAACGAGATGTTACCAGTGCCAAAGCATCTTTCAACAATGCCCGCGCCGATTACTTTTATGCCGAAAACAGCGTGGCTCTAAATATAAAAGAGGCCTATCTCATTATCAATAAAGCCAAAGAAGCCCTGAAGGTTGCTGGTGAAAATGTGGCCGCCGCCGAAGAGGATATGTCTCTGGTGCAGGAAAAATATAATCTCGGGGCCGCTACCATCCTGGAGTTGATGGATGCACAGGTGAGTCTTATTACCGCTCAAAATTCCAAAGTGGAAGCGGAATTTGATTATAACCTGGCCGTAGCCAGGCTGGAAAACGCTATGGGTATAAAATAATTTTGGGGATACATAGGGGATTACTTCATGAAAAAAGGAAAAAAGAAACTCCTGATATTCGGGGCTATTGCCGTGGCGCTTATTATTGTCATCGCCAATATGTTGTCGTCAGGCAAGAAACTTACAAAGGTGACGGCCGAAGCCGTTGCGGTCAGAGACCTGGTCGAGGAAGTTTCCGCATCAGGCTGGGTTCAGCCCAAAAACAGAGTCAATATTACCTCGGAAGTGACAGCTGAAATAATCGCTATTCCCGTAAAGGAAGGCGATCAAGTAACCCGGGGACAATTACTGGTTCAGCTGGATACCACTCAGTTGAAAAAAGATTTCGACCAGTACCGTTATTCTTTGGATGAAACCAAAGCTCATACTGAAGCCTCCAGATCGCTTTTTCTCCAGTCCGAGGAGGAATTCAATCGCCAGAAGGAATTGTTCGAACGGAAGTTAATATCGGAAACCAATTATAATAATGCCGAGTATTCATACCTGAACAGTAAATATACTTATGAGGCAATGGTTAATCAAACCAAACAGGCTCAGGCAAGATATGAAAAAGCCGAGGATAATCTGAACAAAACCAGGGTGGCGGCACCTATGGACGGTGTCATAACTTATATGGATGCTGAGGTAGGTGAAATCGCCGCCGCTCAGACCATTTATAGCCAGGGCAAGACCCTGATGACCATCTCCAACCTTTCGGCCTTCGAAATTGAGGTCGATGTCGATGAGACTGAGATTGTCAAAGTCCAAATAGGACAACCGGCCAGGATTGAAGTCGATGCTTTTCCGGATACTATTTTTGCCGGAGAAGTCGTTGAAATTGGCAACACAGCTGTTATCTCGGGCGTGGGAACCACGGAACAATCGACCAATTTCAAGGTAAAGGTCCTTTTTACGGAAGGCAATGCCAGTATCCGTCCGGGGATGTCGGGGACAGTTGATATTACCACCAATCGGCGGGATGATGTTATGGCTGTTTCCTATGGTGCTATTGTCATGCGGGAACTGGATCCTGATTCACTTGAAACAGCCCAAAAACCCGAAATTGAAGGATCATCCACGACGGCCATAGCGGCCGAAACGACCTCAGATTCTCTGGCGGCCGACACCAATATCAAAGCCCCCGAAAAGACCGAAAAGAAAGAAGTCAAGGGCGTTTTTGTCGTCAAAGATGGTGTGGCCAAATTTATTCCAGTCGAAACCGGGATTGCCGATCAGAAAGATATTGAAATAACCAGCGGTATCAACAAGGATGATATGATCATAACCGGACCCTACCGGATATTGAGAACCTTGAAGAGCGGGGAAGAGGTCGAAATCTCCAAAGAATTTTTGGCGGGTGAAAACTGATGGCAATGATTGAAACCAAAGAAATCTGGAAAACCTATGATATGGGAGCAATCAAAGTGCATGCTTTGAGGGGCGTTTCCATTTCCATTGAAAAAGGAGACTATCTTGCCATTATGGGGCCATCGGGATCGGGGAAATCGACCTTGATGAATCTCATCGGATGTCTTGATACTCCCAGTAGCGGTGAATATTACCTCAATGGCAGCCTTGTTAGCCAGATGCATGACGATGATCTGGCCGTTATCCGTAATAGAGAAATAGGTTTTGTTTTTCAAACATTCAATCTCATGCCGAGGGCCACAGCATTGCATAATGTAGAACTACCTCTTGTTTACGGGGGAACCGGCAAGGCTGAACGGGTGGAACAAGCCAAAAAGGCGCTGGCCGAAGTTGATTTGGCTGACAGGATGTTTCATAAGCCCAATGAACTTTCGGGCGGTCAGCGTCAGCGGGTAGCTATAGCCAGGGCACTGGTCAATAATCCCTCCCTGGTTCTGGCCGATGAGCCAACCGGTAATATCGATACCAAAACCGGCCATGAAATTATGCAGTTGTTCTCTGAATTACATCGGAAGGGCAACACCATTATTCTTGTGACTCATGAGCTGGAAATAGCCCAATATGCGGATCGGATTTTGCATATTAGGGACGGCGTAATAGAAAAAGACGAGACAGTTCGTCATTCGGCGTGAATATTATGAATGCAAGAATATATCTTGATATTTTCCGAATGGCCGCCGATGCCATCTGGGTTAATAAACTCAGATCGACTTTAACGCTACTTGGAGTTATAATCGGTGTTACTTCGGTGATAACTATTATTTCGGCTCTTGAAGGATTAACGCAATCAATACAGGCGGAAATCGATCGGATGGGCCCATCTACTTTCATGGTCCGCCGAATGGGGATATTTAACACCGATGATGAATGGCGCGAGGCGCTCAAGCGCAAGCCCATTAAATTTGAGTATCTTAAAGCCATCGAAGTAGGCTGTGATGAGTGCGAACAGGTTGCCGCCCGTACTTTCACTATGGTCAATGTCAAAGCCGGGCGCAATAAATTGAGCCGCGTTTTTATTGCCGGGACGACCTCGAATTTTATCAATATTGTCGATTATGAAGTCGGTCAGGGGCGTTTTCATACGACCGAGGAAGATCACGCCAAACGTCGGGTGGTAATGATAGGAGATTTTGTCAAAGAGGAATTATTTCCCAATGTCGATCCCATTGGCAAGCATATGAAAATAGACAATATCAGATATGAGGTGATCGGGATTGCCAAAAAACAGGGCGCCAGTTTCGGACATAATAGCGACAATATCGTTATTATTCCCTACAGCACTTTTACCAAGGATTTTGGCGATCCCTGGAACAGCCTTGATCTGATGGTCAAGGCCAGGTCGGTGGAAAACATTGAAGTGGCTATGGATCAGGTTCGAGTTGTCCTCCGGGCGTATCGCCATGTTCCTTATGATAAACCTGACGATTTTGCATTGATTACTGCTGACAGCATTATGGAAGCCTTCAACAATGTGACTAAATATCTCAGACTTGGATTGGTGGGCGTAACCTCCATAAGCATTATTGTCGGTGGTATAATTATTATGAATATTATGATGGTTTCGGTAACCGAGCGGACAAGGGAAATAGGTATCCGCAAGTCAATTGGAGCCAAACAAAAGGATATTCTCTGGCAATTTCTTTTCGAATCTTTATTATTGTCTCTCGGGGGAGGATTGATTGGTATCGCCATTGGGATCATCTTGGGAGATGTTCTTATTGGCCTAATAAATATGAATATGACGCCCTCGCTATATGCCATTGCGATCGGTCTTGGAATTTCCACGGCGGTGGGTCTGTTCTTCGGCATTTATCCGGCCATGAAGGCGGCCCGGCTTCAACCCGTCAAGGCTTTAAGTTATGAGTAATGAAATATGACTCTTGTGGAATTAAAAGAAGGTATAAATATGGCCCTGGGGGCTATCTGGGGGAATAAATTTCGGTCTTCTATGACCATTCTTGGTGTTCTGATTGGAGTCTGGTCGGTAATTGCCATGACTTCACTGATAACCGGGCTCGATCAGGCCGTCCAGGGGTCGATCGATAGTATCGGGAGTAATGTTTTGTTTATTGACCGTTTTCCACCCGAGGTCCAGTGGGATGATTTGTCCGATGAGGAAAGAAATCGCAAATTCATGACGGTTGAGGAAGCCGATGCCATTCGTAAAAATTGCCCGGCGGTCGTGGCCGTATCCCCGGAAAATCATTATTGGGCACCCGGCGGAAATGTCGTCAAATTCAAGGGCAATAAAGCCAATCAACCTGCCATTGTCGGTGTTGTGCCGGATTATTTAAAGGTACATGATATTGAAATACATATGGGCCGCTTTATCTCAAGCCTTGATAATGAGACGAGGGCCAAGGTGGCGGTCATCGGTTCCAAAATCAAAGAAGCTCTTTTTCCGTATGAGGATCCCCTAGGCAAAGAGATTCGGATCAATAATGTCAGATTCACTATAGTTGGAGTCCGGGAAAAAAAGGGCAACCTGTTTGACGATGATAGCGAGGACAATAAAGTGGCCATTCCGCTGGAAACCTTCATGAAACTTTACCCCTGGGATGATGCCCTGACCCTGGTTGTCAGCGCCATTTCGCAGGATAAAATCGAAGAGGCCAGGGAACAGATAACCATGACCCTGAGAAAAGTCCGCAAAGTCCCCTACGACCAGGATAATGATTTTGCCATTTTCGGCCAGGAAAATATCCTGGAACTGATTCGGAGCATCACCCAATATATATATATAGCTATGATCGTTATTTCATCGGTTGGTTTAATGGTCGGTGGAGTTGGTGTGATGAATATTATGCTGGTTTCGGTCACCGAACGAACGCGTGAAATCGGGGTTCGTAAGGCCATTGGCGCCAGACGGACCAATATTCTCTGGCAATTTCTGATTGAGGCCATGACCCTGTCCGGGACAGGGGGAATGCTGGGTATCGGAACCGGGTTGCTGACCGCCCTTTTAATCGGGATTGTATCACCTCTTCCATTCGGTGTTTCTCCGCTTTATGTTACCCTTGGTTTCGTTGTGGCCATTTCCGTTGGATTGATTGCCGGCCTTTATCCGGCATACCGAGCTGCCACAGTCGATCCTATTGAGTCACTTCGCTATGAATAGACAACAAATTTGTTGCCTTATTTTTAATTCTGGTTTAACTTGATAGTTTTAAGCGTATAATTATTTGGAAGATAATGAAATTAATAAAACTAATGACATATTTTGGATGGCTTATACTTTCCATCTTTTTGAATGTCGCCGCTGACGGTCAGGATACTTACAACCGAATTGGGGAATTTAAAAGCAGCCTGTTTCAAATTGACTTTGCCCAGTTTAAGTCCGATGAACCGGACCTGGTACGTCTCGAGGTTTATTATAAAATATTTAACAAGGAATTACAATTTGTCCGGGATGGCTCCAATTACCGTGCCGAATACGAACTTACCGTAACAACCTACGATGATGACAATCGTCAACTCGATGCCTTCAGCAAAGATAAGACAGTAATTGTCTATTCTTATGAAAGCACGGTATCCATCAGCGATTTCCGTATCTCCCAATTCGATTTAAAACTCCCCCCGGGAAAATACAAAATCGAAGTCCACATCATTGATAAAAATGCCGGTACCGATTCACGCCGGATAATTAAGCCGGAACTTCATGATTTCAATGGAAGATATGCCGATCTATCAGGGATTGAATTTGTTCATGCCGTGGATACTTCGGTTATCGACTCGTCTTTTCTCAAGGGCAACATGACGATTATTCCGTCGGTAAGCCGACAATTTACAGGTGATACAACTGCCAGGATGTTATACTATTTCGAAATTTATCAGGGTACTGATGAGCAGAAAGAGGTCTTTGTTGAATCAAAAATCCTGGGGCGAAAACTGGAAGCCATATACTATGACAGTATGACCTCGGTATTCCCTGAGGGACAGACCCTCCTGCGTCAAATCAGGGAAATATCGTTGAACAAATTGAAGTCCAACGACTATTATGTTGAAATTACTTTAACCGGGAGGCGAGGACGCCAGATTGATCGAGTCAGTGAAAAATTCAATCTTTACTGGCATCCGCGCGCCATGGTTTTGAACGATTTCGAAACGGCTGTCAGTCAATTGAAATACATCGCCCGATCGGATGAAATAAAGAAATTAAAGGACGCTTCCACACCTGAAGAACGTGTTGAAAAATGGGAGGGGTTTTGGACTTCCCATGATCCTTCACCGGGAACGCCTGAAAATGAGCTTCAACGAGATTATTATAATCGCATCGCCTTTGCAAACCTGAACTTCGGAATTCTGAAAAAGGAAGGCTGGCGAACCGATCGCGGGATGATTTTTATCCAATATGGTTTCCCCGATCAGATTGAGGATTTCCCCTTTGAACTGGATTCGAAGGCCTATCAGATATGGTACTATTATCAACCCGTTTCGAGTTTTGACGAGCCTTCCAGTGAACCGCGCAAATTTATTTTTGTCGACGATTGGGGCGATGGAGATTTTCGTCTCCAGTATCCCTATGATGGACGACGATGGTAATATATGTTTATGGGTAATGAGGTGGGCAGGATGAAGATAGGTGTAATTTCATTATCTTTTTTGCTGATGAGTCTGATGCTTGTCCCGAATCGCGTTTCCGGCAGCAATATCAGCGTTCAGGCCGGGATTGTATCTTATCCCGATCCCCGGACAAATCCCGATGTTTATGTTGAATTTCCGTTCGCGGTTCATCGGAACCAGTTTCAATTCCTGCCGGAGAGCCATGAAGGGGGGGGGCTGTATGCGGGGATTTATGCCGATGTTGTACTTTATGATCAGAATGGGGGCGTGGCTGATTCAACCAGTACTTATTTTCTGACCAGGGCGAATGACTCAACTGGTGCCGCAAATTCTAATATAATACTTTTTAATCGGCTGACCATGATGGTTTCACCAGGCAACTATTCCGGGCGTCTGACCGTCATGGATGCGGTCAGCAAGAAAGAGGGATCTTTTCTATATGACCGGCTGGAAATAGATTCGGTTAATACCCGAGATTTGAATCTTAGTGCCCTGGAATTCGCCCATTTAATCCGGGATATCGATACTGCCGGAAATAGCGGTAATCGCCTGATAAAAAACGGGACGCAGGTTATCCCGAATCCCATGGGGATATATTCGGAAAAAGACTCGACCCTGTATATTTATGCGGAATTGTATAATCTGGATTACAGAGGCAATCCTGAAGATGACTTTTCGGTTCATTATCAGATTCTTGATGGAAACGGGGCTATATACCAGGATTATGGAGAGACGTTTAAGAATATGCCCGGATCCACTTCGGTTATCAGAAATGTCTTGAATATCACCGGCATTAAGGCTGGTCGGTATGTTCTTCGTTTGATGGCGCGAGACAATAATAGTGGCGCTGAAGATACGGCCATGGCTCGATTTGTTGTATTTACTTCGGGCGGAGACATACAAGAAGGAAATCTTGTAATCTATAATGTAATCAATCCCTATGATACGGCCAGCGGGGAAACCAAATACGAATTGGTCAAATATCTCCTGGCGCCTCAACAAATGGCCACTTATAAAACTCTTAATGAAGGCGGTAAAGGGCGTTTTATTGACCAGTTTCTGGCTGATCGGGACCCCGATCCTTCCACTTCGGAGAATGAGTTCATTGATGATTTATTTAGCCGTTATATCTACGCCAATGAGCATTTTTCGACTCTGCCGGGATTGAGTGATGGCTGGAAGACTGATCGCGGTCGAATTATCATGCAATATGGAAGATGGGATGAAAGGGAAGAGGCCAATGCTCCGGCTTATGGAAAACCGTGGGAAATCTGGCACTACTATGCCCTGCAGGGAGGAGTCATCTTTGTTTTTCAGGATGTCGATGGCTATGGCGATTATGAACTTGTGCATTCGACGGCTAAAGGTGAAAAATACGACAGCGATTGGGATGAAGTCCTGGAAGATTTGAATCCGGCCACTTTAAGATAGGAATCCCGTTAAAAAAGCAGTATTGCAAAGCGGGGGAAATTTAAATACTCCGCCAGAACAAATAAAAACAGCCCGCCTTGAATTGACGGGCTTTTTCATATCAATGAGAATAATATATTAATTGCTCGAATGCTCTCCCGTCGGCTGTCCGGGAATACGGATTGTCCGTTTAACTGGAATCGTAAATCGGGTTTTATTCTTATCGGACAGCTCAATGGTGAGTGATTTCTGGAATTCGTCAGTCACATACTTGTCGAATAATTCGATTTCGCCCTTCTCGGTTTTTCCAGCCTTGACCTTCTTGGGCATCTTTACCTTGAACATATTAACGGGCATATCAATTAGACTCACCTCAAGGTCATTCTCGGACATATTGATGAGTTCGAATTCCAGCTTCCGGCGTTCCTTTTCTCCAAACTGCGATATATCGAATTTATAAGGCTTTATTATTATCGGATAGGTGGAGTCGGGATTGGTTATTACCTCTGCCGAAATCTTCACATTCTTCACATCAGGACCCTCGTTGGTCGTAATTGAGGGCCGTTTGACCTGGGTGCCGCGATATGATCTAGTGTCGAATATAATTTCAAGCCTGGTGCTGTCACCGACAGCAAGCTCCTGTTTGTCGAGTGGAGCCTTAGCGCAGCCTCAGCCAGGCGACACTTTGATGATGTTCAGAGAATCCGTTCCGGTGGAATGTAACCAAAAAACATGGCTGATTTTGGAATGCTGAGGAACAAAACCAAAGTCGAAATCGGGTTCGGGAATGGCAAGTTTCGATTGAGACAGAACAGAAGTAGTCGCAGACAGAAAGAACACAGCGAGGAAGAGGAGCATGCTTAATTTATTCATATTATTCCTCCAAATATTGTCAAGCCTTTTTCTAAGCTATCGTCATAAAAACATGCTGTTTAAGCAGTTTATTTAATATATCAAAATTAATTTATCTGTCAATCTCTTAATTAATTACGTTTATAACTGTCAATTTTCCGGTTTAAAAATCTTTCTTTTTATCGGAATGGAATACAGCCTTGTTTCGGAGTCTTCGTTAAGATATTCAAAAGTTATGGCGGTTTCGAACTCATTTTCCAAACCCTTTTGATTCAAATTAATCCATCCCAGGGCAGAATCCTTCGGGGCCACATGAGTCGGGAAATCAAGCGTAAAATAATCATCCTCGGCGTAGGTCAGCCGAAAGGGAACATTTTCCTCGCAATTATTATATATTTTTATGGGGAAACGGGTTATGGCATTATCGCCAAACTGGGAAGCATTGACCGTATGAGGATCGACGAATATCCGTTTCTGGTGCTTTATTTCATCAACGACAAAAGCCATTACCCGTAATCGATAGCCCCGGTTGAATTTGTTAATATAAAAATGAGGCCGCCATTCCTTATTCCCGGAAAAAAAGGATGATTTGAAACGCAATTCGGTTACCAAACTATCACCCGGCATCAGAGTCATATTCTTAATTGGAATCTCAATACAGTCGCAATAGGTAATTACACTGTCGATTTGAACCGGGGCATCGCCAACAGATCTTAAAATCAATTTTCTGATAAGAGTGACATTCTGCGGTACCCGTCCGAAGTCGTATTCTTCAGTATTCGCCTCAATTTTGGGCTGAGCGACCAGGGAAGAGGTAATTGACAGAAACAGAATAATCACATAATTAATTAGACGCATAGCGTAATAATCCTTATTACTATTTTATAAGTTTTGAAATAATAATTGGTTCCCGGGAAAATGCAATAAATTTTTTAATTTAACTCCTTGCCAGTTTGATTTTTGGAAGTATAATACATATTTTCGAATTTGCCCGGTAAAATATCGGCCGGACGTCTATATAGAAAGGCGGCTGAAAGATTGGATAATCGTCATTTGTGACCTATAATTGAGAATTATATTTATTTAACCGGAGAAGTAATATGAATCCCAAAGAGTATCTTGATAAAAACAAACAGACCCGGCTTGACCAGTTGTTTGATTTCCTAAGATTTCCATCAGTGTCTGCCCGGAGCGAACACAAGGGCGATATTAAGGCCTGCGCCGAATGGCTGGCGACCCATCTGAAAGGCATTGGCATCGACGCCAGAGTCATGCCGACCGGGGGGCACCCTCTGGTTTTCGGCAGTCATATTTCATCACCCGATAAACTGACAGTATTGTATTATGGCCACTATGATGTTCAGCCGGTGGAACCGTTAAACCTCTGGAAAAGTAAACCATTCGAGCCGTTTATCGAGAATGGCTTTATTATTTCGCGGGGAGCCACCGACGACAAAGGACAGCTATTCACCCATTTAAAGGCACTGGAGGCTTATACCGCCACCAAAACCGAACTCCCTATTAATGTCAAGCTATTGATCGAAGGAGAGGAAGAATCAGGGGCGGAGAATCTTGCCAACTGGGTAAAAGAAAATGCGGATCTTCTCAAGGCTGATATCATTGTCGTTTCAGATAGCTCGCAATTTTCCCGTAATATTCCCGCTGTTACCTTTGGATTACGCGGTGTGGCCTCTGTCGAAGTTAAAATAACCGGCCCTAACCGCGACCTACATTCCGGCGGATTTGGCGGTGCGGTACCCAATCCGGCCAATGTCCTGTCTAAAATTATCGCCGCTATGCATGATGATAATGGGCGGGTTCTTATTGACGGATTTTATAATAATGTCGAACCGGTCTCGGATTGGGAACGGCGGCAATTCGCCAAATTACCCTATAATGAAAAAGACTATCTGGCCATGGTCGGTTCTCCTGGGTTACATGGCGAAAAGGGCTATACGGTCTATGAACAGGTTTGGTCGCGGCCGACTCTGGATGTCAATGGCCTGACCAGCGGCTACCAGGGCGAGGGAGGTAAAACCATAATCCCGTCCTGGGCCTCTGCCAAAATTACCATGCGGCTGGTGCCCAACCAGAAAGCCGACGAAATTTGCGGAAAAATCAAGAAATATATAACCAGAATATGTCCTTCCTATGTCAAATGCGATGTCACCATCCATGGCGGAGCCGAGGCGGTAGTTGTCCCCATCGAAGGACCTTGGCTTGAGGCCACGGCCCGGGCCATAAAAAAAGGATTTGGGCTGGAACCTGTTTTTATGAAGGAGGGCGGCTCAATTCCGGTGGTGGGAACTTTCAAACAGGTTCTTGGCCTGGATACCTTGCTTTTGGGATGGGGGCAAAATGATGATAATGCTCATTCGCCAAATGAAAGATTTGCAGTTGATGATTTCGAACGCGGAACTTATTCCTCGCTTTATTTGATTGATGAACTCTCCAGGGTGAAGGCATAAAATATGGACCTTGGTTTAAAGGGTAAACGAGCTCTGGTAACGGGAGCGTCGGCCGGTCTGGGATTGGCGGCCGCTGAAGCCTTGGCTGGCGAAGGGGCCGCGCTGGTGATTAATTCACGTTCGGAAGAAAATCTAAAAAAAGCCGCTTCCATTATGCAATCAAAAACCGGCCACAAACCTGATTTTATCGCCGGCGATTTATCGATTCAAGGGCGGGCCGAGGAAATCGCACGGAAGGCCATTGCGTTATTAGGAGGAATCGACATCCTTGTTTCCAATGCCGGGGGGCCGCCGGCGGGGAAATTCCCCCAGCATGATAGAGAAACCTGGGACAAGGCAACCACTCTGACGTTACATTCAGCCATTGATTTAACCAGAGCCCTCCTGTCCGGAATGAAGGAGCGGGGATGGGGGAGAATAATTTATATTACTTCGGTCGCGGTCAGGCAACCAATTGATAATCTGATTATCTCAAATACACTCAGGGCTGGCTTGACTGGATTTGCAAAGTCCTTGTCCAATGAAATGGCTGCCTTCGGCATTACCGTTAATACCGTTCTGCCCGGCTATACCGATACCGACCGTCTTAAGGTCTTGGCCCGGACTAATGCCGAAGTAAGCGGTCAGGATATCGATGCCATATATTCGGGTTGGACCTCAAGCATCCCGGCCGGAAGGGTCGGGCGGCCCGAAGAATTAGCCGCCCTGATAGCCTTTTTGGCTTCGGAAAAAGCCTCCTATATAACCGGAACAGCTATTCCTGTCGATGGTGGTATTGTTAAGGCGTTACTTTAACTTATTGTCGTAATATATTATATTGCAGAATATTAAAGCACTGCCGATGGTGATATTCTTTGATTGTCAATAAATTACCCCGGTCGATTGAATCAGGCTCGTTTTCGACCCGGTTTTTATACTCGACAATCCTGATCCATCAAGTAATAACCGCCATTGCCTTTCCGGTTGCCAAACTGGGCCTGAATGAAATCGAACCATATACCTACGCCTTTCTGCGATTTATAATTTCCTCGGCCATATATGCCCCGATATTATTTCACCTGAGGAAGAGGAAATTGATACCGATCCGGGATCATTTTAGAATATTCCTTTTGGGTCTAATAATAATACCACTCAACCAGGTCATATATCTGGTTGGTCAATCACTGACTCTGGCGAGCCATTCCGGTTTGTTATTTGCCATGGTTCCGATATTCATTTACCTTCTGGCTGTAATATTCCTGCGAGAAAAACCAACTGTTCGAAGATCGGCAGGAATTATTATAGCCTTTTCCGGCGTTTATATTATCCTTTCGGGCGGCAAAATAGAATACGATACCAATTATATTCTGGGTGACCTTCTGGTTCTAATGGCTGTGGTGGCCTGGGCGGCCGCAACTGTCATGGCCAAACCGCTGGCCTTGAAATACGGCGCCTTTCGAGTCACCGGTCTGGCCCTCCTGTACGGCTCCGTTTTATATTTGCCCTATGGTTTTTACCGGGCTCTGTCTTTCGATTTCGGTCATGTAACCTGGATGGGGTGGTTTTCAGTCTTGTATATGGCAATCCTGGTTTCGATTCTGGCCTATTTTCTGTGGTATTGGTTGTTAAAGAATATGGAGGCTTCGCGACTGGCCATAATGCAGAATATTCAGCCGATTATTGCCGCGGCGGTGGCGGCTGTCACTCTGGCCGAACCAATCAGCCGGGCCTTTGTAATTGGTGGAATAATAGCCCTGGCCGGCGTAATTATAACGGAAATCAAATAATGGGCTTGAGCCGATTCAGCATTTTGACGATTATTGTGTTATAATAGGGCGGATTATTAGAATATATGAAGGAGTTCTTTCTTTATGAAAAATGAAAATCATAAAGCGGATAATAGCCGGGGGCCAGGCAATAATATCCATACAGATCATGATCTCTGGTCGGTTTTCAGGATTATGTCTGAATTTGTCGAGGGTTTCGATACTCTCAGATATTTGAAACCGGCGGTTTCCATTTTTGGCTCGTCGGCTTTGCCTGAAAGTTCGAGGTATTATACGCTGGCACGGGAAATAGCCCGGAAATTGTCCGATTCAGGTTTTTCGATAATAACCGGAGGCGGGCCAAGTATTATGGAGGCTGCCAATCGCGGTGCTTTTGAAGGCAATTCAAAATCAGTCGGCCTTAATATTGAGGTTCCTTCGGAACAACTGGCCAATCAGTATCAGGATATATCTCTAGATTTCCGCTATTTCTTTGCCCGCAAAGTCATGTTTGTCAAGTATGCCGCCGCCTTTGTGATTATGCCCGGCGGATTCGGAACGCTGGATGAGCTGTTCGAATCATTAACCTTGATTCAGACCAAGAAAATATTTCATTTTCCCGTGATTCTGGTCGGTTCCGAGTTTTGGGGAGGACTCATTGACTGGATTATCTCCGGTCCGATTAAGGTGGGAACTTTGGCCAAGGATGATCTTTCATTGTTTTCCATGACCGACGATCCCGAAGAAGTCGTTCGGATTGTAAAGGACAGTTATCGCCAGGTTCGGCGATCGAAAGCCATATAAAAAATTATGATAGCAATATGGAAGGCCGGATTGATATCAATCCGGCCTTAATAATTTAAAGAACTATCATGATTTAAGATTTTCTTCGGAGAAGGCTTGCTCCAATTTGGGATCGGTGAAGATACCGTCCTTTCGAATTAACTTGTCATCGAAGTACAATTCGCCGCCGCCATAATCAGCCCTTTGAATCAGAACCAGATCCCAGTGGATAGCCGAAACATTGCCGTTAGGAGCCTCATCGTAACAGCAACCGGGTGTCAGGTGTATTGATCCTTTGATTTTCTCGTCGAATAGGGTATCTTTCATCGGATGCAGGACAAATGGATTCACGCCAATAGCAAACTCACCGACATAGCGGGCGTTTTCATCGGTATCAAGGATCTTGTTGAGTTTGTCCTCGTATGAAGCCGCGGTAGCTTTGATAATTTTGCCATCCTTGAAGGTAAAACTGATATTATTATAAACATAACCTTCGTGAAGAGAGGGCGAGTTATAGGTAATCGTGCCGTTGATGGATTCACGGACCGGTGCAGTATATACCTCGCCGTCGGGAATATTCCTGGTGCCATCGCATTTTACCACCGGGATACCCTTTATAGAAAATTGCAGACCAGTTCCCGGCGAAATAATATGCACCCGATCGGTTTTATTAACCAATTCCACCAGCGGATCCATAGCCTTCGACATTTTGGCATAATTCAGGTTGCAAACATCATAATAGAAATTCTCGAATTTTTCCTGCGAGGTTTCCGCCAGCTGGGCCATGGCATTGTTGGGGAATCTCAGAACACACCATTTGGTACGTTTAACTCGTTCCTCAAGATGAACCGGTTTGTAAAATATCTTCTGGAATTTATCAAGCTGAGCGGGGGGGATGTCCGCCAGATCGAAGGGATTATCCGAACCGCGCAGTCCCAGATAGGCCGAGGCCTTTTTCATCATGTCCAAATGATAATCGGCCATAATTTTCATCTGCTGTTCTGTCGCCGTCATAAGAAACTGGCGGCTGATTGATTCATCATTGTAATACCAGAAAGTGACCCCGCCTTTTTCCGTATTGATCCGGACTATTTCTTTGGCCAGTTCAAGCGTTTCCCTGCCTTTGATCTCAAGATAAAGAATTTCGCCCGGTTGGATTTTGCATGAATATTCAACCAGATTTCTGGCCAGAATTGAATTACGTTTGTCTTTCATAATATGTTCCTTTCAATATTTGCGGCATAATACAATAAAAATGAAAAGTTATCAAGGAGGCGAATTTCTTTTTTTCAGGCAGATTTGGTTTGAATGAACATTTGCCGGACATTTTTGTTTTCTTCTATATGAATTATGATAAATCCTCGGAAATATTGGTAGGGACATCAGGCTATAGTTATCAGGATTGGCTTGGGAATTTTTACCCTCAATTTTGTCCTCGCGCCGATTTTCTAAGATTTTATTCCTCCATCTTCAGGACGGTCGAGATCGATTCAACCTATTATCGTATTCCCAATCCAGACACGATCTGTCGCTGGCGCAATACCACTCCCGAAGGATTCGTTTTTACCGCCAAATTCCCATCGAGCGTCACCCATGAGGGTGATATTGAAACGCGCCTGGACAATGCCGGCGCCTTTATTGCCGGCATACGGCTTCTTGAAAACAAACTTGGCCCTCTCCTGCTTCAATTCCCCTATAATTTTAATCCCGAGGACCATTTCGATATTCTAAAACAATTGATAGAAAACCTGCCCGATGATTTGAAATTCGCAGTTGAAATCCGTAACCGAAAATGGCTGGGAAATAGCTTTTACGACCTTCTACGAGTGAGAAATATCGCGCTGGTTCAGGTGGATCATCCCTGGATGCCCCGACAGAGTGAATTTACGGCCGACTTCGCCTATGTAAGATTTCTTGGAGATCGAAAAAAAATACCCGGCGATTTCAGCTATATAAGGGAGGATCATCATGAGGATTTGAAGTGGTGGTCACATGTCTTAGAGGAATTCAGTCGTAGCCGGGGTGAGGTATACGCCTATTTTAATAATCATTACAGCGGTCATTCGCCGACATCAGCCCTGAAATTGATTGAGCTTGTTGGCGGGATATAATTGTCTTTAATTTATTCCTTCTATTTCCCCCAACTGATAAATAAATGGCGTTAATTTCATTAAAAGCGTATTTTGTATTAACTATCAGGCAAAATAAATAGCGGAATGATATAAATGTTGCTGGTTTCCATTGCCGATGTCGGATTGAAATGAAAGGTGAAAATATGAATCCAGGTAATAAAGGGCAGTATCTCTGCGCCAGAATAAAGGGATTCTGGATGGGGATCGAAGTTTCCCGGGTAGCCGAAATTATATCATCTGATATTGCCGGCGGTCCCGCAAATGAGCTTCATGGTGGAAACGGCACATTCGCTTATCGCGGCAATAATATTCCGATTATTTCATTGACCGGCATTCTTTTTGACGATTATATACATTATGAGCAGTCGAATAGGATTCTGGTCATTGAATGGGATGGTAACCTGTTCGGTCTGACGGTCGATTCGGTCGATGAAATCCTGAGGATTACCGACGAAAACGTTATTGCGGATCAGGGAAGTGAGTCGGATTTTAAGGCAGATATCTTTGAGGGTGCCATTATTCAGCAGAACAAAAAAATATTCGTGGTATCATTGGAACGTGTTTTTGACCTGGTAAAACAATCTTAAGAATCCATTGACCGGGATGATTTGACGGCGGGTTTGAGAATTAATTTCTTAGACCTGTTTTTTTTATGTACCGTTGGTTATTTTATGTTGATAATGGCTTTGAAACGCAACTTGGGCTAATAATGGCAAAATGAGAATCCTGAATATTATATATACCAACATAGGCCGCGGTCACCCCTTCTATCTTGATGGCGTGGTTGATTGTCTTAAATCCAAATGCAGCGATAAAATCGAACTGAAAATTAATGATGTTTTTCGCCTGTCGAAGGGTATTCCGCATATTTCATGGCGTTTTATCCGCTGGTTATATCGCGCTGGCAGTCAGGGAGGTTTATTGGGATACGGATATCATAGGCTAAGACAAAACCGCGCTGATAAAGATTACAGCCGGGCTGCCGGGATTCTGGCCCGCGATATACGTGATTATGTGATAAACGCAGACTCCCCAACACTGGTCGCCCATCCGGTTCTGGTAGGTATGATTGCCGATTTGGTGCCGACATTCTATCAACATGGGGAAATTGCGGTGCCACCGGAAGCTATCCGGAAGGGTTGTCGCAAAATATATGTTCCTCTTGGAAATGCTCGCGATTATCTGGTCTCGGCAGGAATCCCGTCGGCGAATGTGATTGCCACGGGATTATGTATTGAAAAGGGGCTGTTGAATCAGGCTGAAAATTGCTTCAAATCGAGGATTTCGCGAATAGATGATGACAGCCCGCTGACCGGAGGATTTTTCTCATCCGGCGCCGAACCGCGGGAACATGTCAATCGGATAATCCTTGGGGCCAGATCCTTGAGTCAATCGGGAAACCGGGCCTTGATTTTTTGTCGGCAAGACGGTTATCTGCAGAAGATGCTTACCAAGTACACCAGCTTACTGCAATATGATATTCAGACCGGTGAAAATGTAATTGAAGAGGCTCTGTCTTCAGGTGTACCGGTTTCCGTTTCCTTTGGGAGTGGAGAGGAGGAAAACGGGCTTGTCTCGCGGTTATTCCGCTATCTGGATTTCTTTGTAGCGCCCTCGCATGAACGGAGTAACTGGGCGGCCGGGCTGGGATTGCCGATGTTCATTCTCCATCCGCTGATCGGGACCTTTTCACCGTTTAACCGTCAATTCCTTATTGATCGGGGTGTGGCAGTCGATCTTCGGTCAAGGCGGGAGGCTGACGGTTTGCCGACTCTGATCAGAAAATTACGAACCGAAGGAGGATTGAAAGACATGGCCAATCGGGGATTTGGGCGGTTGCCCTTGGATGGTTTTGAAACTATTGCTGATGATTTGGTCGGGGAATTGATGCAGGCCTGAAATCTTTATGCTGACATATCTAAAACAATTCGACCGTCGTCTCTGGGTCCTGGCCATAGGTTGGATAGCATCCTCAGTAGGATTTTCCATCAGCATTCCCTTTTTATCTCTTTATTTTCATTCCACGCTGGGGATGTCGCTGACTCATATCGGTCTCTTTTTTGGATTCACAGCCATTATCAGGTCGGTTTTTCAATCTATCGGGGGAGAGCTTTCCGATCGTTTCGGGCGCTATCATCAAATGGTTTACTCCCAGATCATTCGATCGATTAGTTTCTTGGTACTGGCTTATGCCATCTATGGGGATTGGGGTTTCCGGGCCATTGCCGTCCTGATTATTTTCAATTCCGTTTTCGGAGCACTGTTTCAACCGGCCGCCAATGCCACAGTGGCCGATCTCGTGGGAATGGATAAAAGGACAGAAGGATATTCCATTATCAGAGTGGCGGGTAATTTCGGCTGGGCCCTTGGTCCGGCGTTGGGAGGTTTTTTTGCCGAGCAAACGTACGCCGTTTTATTTATAATTTCCGGTGGCATGACTCTCATTTCCAGCATTATTATCGCCCTGTTTCTGAAGGGAATCAAGATGGACTATATTTCCAATGATAAATTTCAATTCGGGCATATTTTTCAATTTAAGGGTTATGAGCTTATTGTTCATCATGCTTTATTGGTTTTTATACTGTATCTGGTGGTATCTCAATTTATTGCCCCATTTTCTCTATATTCCGTGGATTTTATGGGCATAACCAAAAAACAGCTTGGTTTTCTCTTTACCTTGAATGGGTTGATGGTCACTTTTCTTCAACTACCCATTACCCGCCTGCTTCGCAGTGTCCGGCTGTCAATTCAAATGCTTTTGGGTTCCGTGATATATGCCGTTGCATATATAATAATCGGTGCCACAGCCACATTTATGGCCTTCGCCATCGGTATTGCGGTTTTAACAATCGGGGAAAATTTTATTTCGCCTCCGGCTCTGGCCATTACCGCCAACTTGGCACCTCCGGGTAGAATAGGAAGATTTATGGGAATCTATGGGTTTTCGGTGACGGCCGGATGGTCGCTGGGGCCCCTTCTGGGAGGCCTGTTGCTTGATCTGGCCAAACCAGATTTTATATACTCCTGGGGCTTCGTCTCAATTCTCGCGCTTGTAGCCGCCGCTGGATTCGGTAACCTAACCCGCCGTATACCAAAATCCCTAAATTTACGCCAGCCTCATCAGTAGATGATAACGAATTTGCCCACCTGCTGACCATATTCAGAATCCACCGTAAAATAGTAAATCCCCGATGTGATGGACATTTCATTGCGAGAAATCAAATCCCAGCTTTCATGCATACTGCCCGGGTCACCGGGAACGAAATCATGTTCGACTTTATCAATAAAATCCCCGTCAATACTGAATATCCGAATAGTGCATTTTGGCGGCAGATTGGTGAAATGGAGGGCCCTGGTTCGTTCGGCCATTAGTTCAGGTTCCTCCCAGCCTTCATAATAACTTCGATAATTGCCGTCAATTCGATAGGGATTGGGGTAGACTATGATGTCGGGTTTTTCACTTAAAACGATATCGGTAGCATTCTGGGCAAATTCCCTGACGGCGCTTTCCGATGGATCGGTCTCGAGAGCGGGGAGGTTTTTATGAGGTTGCCCCTGGTCGAAAGCCGTTACCGCGACATAATATGGAATTGAGGGTATCAGTTTTTTCAAAGTGTATTCATACTCGAAATATTTCAAATTGCCCTCGGAAGTGACCTCATCCGGATAAAACATGTAAGCCGTGTCGAGATTAAGGGTCGACGGATATGGTTGATCCGGATAAATTTTGTGTATTCGGGTCGTATCGTAAAGATTCGATTGATTCCAGTCATGGTCTTTAAAAAAATAGGTTTCCCAATCACCCGTTGATTGATTAAAAAAGGCGAAGAGATGTTCGGGGTCGAAATAAGGCGCCGGATCAAAATCGTCGCCGTACATATTTCTCAGCAGTTTTAAAGTATATGGGGGATTTTTAATTACCCATGATTCAAGGTCGGTGTCATATTCATAACGATCATAATCGTCACAATCGAATGACGTCACCAGAGTGAAATCATTAACCTGTCCGGAGCGTGAAATATAAATCCGATAGCCCTCAAAATCGAGCAACTGGCTGAACTGATCTGCAGAAAGCTCCGTTTCATAGCCATTCCATTGAACCGTGATTTCCCCATGATTATATTCGTTTATCCGGGGATGGGTTTTTATTACGGGGCTTTTGGGTGGAACGGCTCCACGGAAATCGGGGATTCCATCACCTTTATACCAGAGGGTATCGCTTTTGGTGCAGGTATAAACGGTGTCATAGGTTGTATCAATCCCGGTTATTATAGTATCGATCCGCGACATTTTTGGATTCATGCAGAAGATATGGAATTCACCACTGTAACCATCACCATCGGTATCGACCCCGGGGTTGTCAAAAATCCATTGAGCCCACAGGGTATTCAGCTGGAGGTCGGTGAAGTCGCGCCAGGTCGGGGTACCGCCGATACCGCCATCAGAATAAAAATTCTGCCCGGCTACGATGGCGATGGTCAGGGGAAGGGTCTCACCGGGATCCATGTCAAATGGGCCGAAGGATAAAAGGTATCTGATTTCGGCTCCGCCGGCGATTTGCGAGGCAAAACTGGGCGGTGCCAGCCAGCCTTCCGCGGAACGATCATAATTGGCCGTTGATTGATCGTAATCGAATTCTCGGTTGGCCATCATGTAATAGCGATCCTCATCGGATTGTGGTGTCCCCAAACGGCGGTTGAAATACCTGACACCACTCGGACTATTACGCCGTGGTCCCCAATCATAATCGACATCCCAGCTTGTAATCCACCAGTTGAAGGTATAACCTGTCCGATCCGTCGGAGTCCGCAAGACCTTTGTCGCGATAACCGACGTAGGGGAAAACAGTCCGGCATACGTTCCCGTGAACGGATTAGGATCGCCATCGTTATCAGCCGCCCAGACAATATCAAGGGTATCCACCAGGCCGGGAATGTATTTGGAGTATAACGATTTTTTAAAGCCGCAAACATCATCGTCGCCGTAATATCCCCCGGTCCCGCAATCATTGTCGACATAAAAGCCGATATAGACATCATTCAGATGTCGCAGCTCAATATTGGAAATGTCGTAATTAATTATTACAAAATCTTCGGCGTAATCATAACCCCAGGTATAACTGCTCTGTTTAACTTCCAGCCTAAGGGGCCGATGCAGACGCCCGGTTTCATCATCATATCCGGTGATGTTGACATCGGTAATGGTATCGGTATAGACGGCCACAAAATCCTGCTGTGAAACGGCGCTGTCGAATTCCGGCGATTGTGGATCAAGCGTCGACCAGTGTTTTATATCGCCCTCGGGGTACGGAAGGGGCCAAAATTCATGAACGCCCCACCGACCGGATCCGCCTGCCGTCGATACCAAAGTGTCATGCCCGACAATGCCCCCTACCCAGAGAGCCGCTTCATAGAGATATTCCATGTTGTAATTGAGCGGAAAACTCAATGATGGAGCGGATTCGCCGGTCAATGGATCAATTGTCAAACCCATATCGGATAAACCCAGTATGCCTACATTGGATACCGTCAGACCAATCTTACCTATGTTATGGACGGCTATTGTGGCATAGGGGGGATCATCAACATTATAAAGGTGGGCCTGAATATCTTCCTGGTAGAGACTTCTTGTCCAGCCCGAAACACCGGCCAGCAGGACAAGGGCGGGAAAAATCTTTTGAAGTAATTTCATCTTTCATACCTGGTACCAAAAACTACATAATGATAACGATAGTCCCGATTTGATTCCCAAATTCGGATTCTACCGAATAATAATAAATTCCTGAGGCGACCATCTGTGTATTCCGAGTGATCATATCCCATCGCTCGTGCGAACTCTGCGGATGATCGGGAGGAACATCATGATCAATTACACGGATCAAATCTCCATCTATAGAGAATATTCTGATAGTACATTTTGAAGGTAAATTACCGAAATGAATGGAATGTATCCGATCATCGGCGAGATTGGTCTGGGCCACAAAATTTCCATGATTATCAATATAATCGCGACCCTCAAAACCGTATTTTTTATAGTCGCCGTTAATTCGATACGGATTGGGATATACAATCACTTCCAGACCCTTGTCTTCCACCAGACCGGCTGAATTTTGCGGCAATTCCGCCACATAGTTCTTCTGAGGCGGTGTTTCCAGAGAAAGCAAACCGCTGACAGGAGAGCCATAATCGAATGCAGTAACCGCCACATAATGTAATTGCGAGGGTAACAGGTTGCGCAATACATATTCATATTCATAATATTTAAAATATAATCCTTCGGCGGTCAATTCTTCGGGGTAGTATATTCTGGCGGAATCCAGATTAAGGGTTGAAGGAGGTAACTCATCCGCGTATATTTTATGAATCTGCATGGTATCCCTCAAATCCGACATATTCCAATCCTGAGCAGTAAAATAATAAGCCGAATCGTTCCAGTATAGAGGATTATCACGATTATAATAATAAGGGTTGAATCCGTTTCCGTACAATTGTTTCAATGAATCCAGACTGAATGGTGTCGCGGTTAATTCCCATATTCTGCGAATATTGTTCCAGGCGTAACGATTATAATCCTCGATATCATATGAGGCCAGAAGTGTAAACTCGGATGCGTTGGGTGAATAGGCCAGATATACCCGGTAACCCTCGAAATCAAGTTCCTTGCTGAAAACATCGCGGGTCGTTTCCGACCGCATTCCATTCCATTTGATACGCAGTTCACCCTGATTGTATTCATTTATATAAGGATATATCCGACTTCGCAGGGTATCGCCGGTGGTATCAATCACCCAGAGATCGGGTGCCGGAGGGGGGGAAGCACCCAGGAAGTCGGGGACACCATCGCCTTCATACCAAAATGTGTCGGCTACTGCTAATTCGTATCCACAGGTTGTGTCTACAATTGTATCAGGCTCAAATTGAATGGTATCATAATGGCAAATATAAGCCGAATCATAACCGCAAATCCGAAACTTGCCAAGATTTTCCCCGTCATTATCGGTGTCAATCCCCGGATTATCATAAATCCATGAAGCCCAAATCGCATTTCTGGCCAGATTGGAAAAATCCCAGCTTTCATAGAATTGATCCGGGTAATTGGCGTCATAATAGCGGTTATAGTCATCCGGATAGACGTGGATTTCATCCCCCAAAACCCAGGCAAAACTGACCGGCAGGATTTCTCCCGGCATAATATTAAAGGGTCCGAACGACAATAAGTAACGGGCATCATAACCGTTGGCCATATCATTGGCATTGGCCGGCCGGGGTAACCAGCCATCACCGGTATGATCTTTTGCCGCGAAAAGCTGATCATAATCAAATTCCGTGTGGCGCATGACATAATATTTATTTTTGTCTCCCAGAGGAACCCCGAGATAACCATCCATATCCCGGAATGGATCCTCCGGCGTGCCAACTCGTCGAGGTCCGAATTCATTGCTGGCATCATAAGCCCCGGCCCACCAGTTAAAGGAATATTTGAGCGAATCGGATGGTGTTCTGACGACTCTTATTCCGGCGGCGCCGCGAGCGGAATTCATATCAAAGGTCCCCTGATCATTGGGATCACCGTCATTATCCGTAATATATGCGATGTTGATTGTATCAACAAAACCGCATCCTTCAGGGGCCGGAAAAGTCCTTCGGAAACCGCATAAATCATCCCCATAGCCTTCTTCACCGAATAGGGATTCATGATGAACATCGCCGTCGACATAAACGGCCATATAAACCATTTTCAGTTCCCGCCGGCCGATATTCTTGATGGAATAATCAAACAGGATGAAGTCTTTGGCATATGAGTAACTCCAGCCATAAGTCCGCTGGGTCACTTCAATATCAAGAGGAATATGCGGACGACCATCATAATCGTCAACAAAGACATAGGTAGGATCGGTCAGTGTATCGGTATAGACAGCTATAATATCCTGCTCCGATTTGGCATCAATCGAATAAAACGGACTGGTCTCCTGAATCGACCTGCGTACAATACCGCCGCCATAAGGAGGAGCATCCTCTCCGGGATCCGGCCAGAATTCGCGGACATCATCACTGCCAATCCAGTCATTGACGCCGATAGAAACCAGGGTATCCCGGCCAATCACCGCGCCAATCCAGAATCCGGCAACATAAAGGTAATTAAGTTTGGAATTAGCTGGGTACATGCAGGATGGGGTTTGCATTCCGCTTATCGGGTCGACAGATGTCCCCAGAAATCCGCCGATGCCGAACTGGCCAATATTACTGACTGTAAGCCAGACATCACCAATATTATGTACTGCCACCTGAACGTTGGGAGTATTTATAACAGCTGGTTTAAGCTTCTGGGATACACCGATTTCGTGATAATCAGGCTTGGTCATTTGATGGGGGAATATCACAGGCGGGCAAAGAAGCAGTCCTGCTATAAGCCAGAGATATTTCATCTATGCAATCAAACACTCCCTTCTTCGTCCCACACATCTCCCGAAACACATCCTGGCGGTCATTCATTAATCAGTCCTATATTCGATTTGACAATTATGCATGAGGAAAATCCAATAATAACTTGTCAAAACCGAACAAATAAAATTTAACTAATTCGTCCCCGTATTGCAAGTTACAATTACAGCCCCCGGGATTAAAAAACCCGGGGTTGAAAACGAACTATCAAACCCGGGTCAAATATTAAAAATATACCTTCTACATAATAATAACGATTTTGCCGATCTGATTGCCGGATTCCGATTCCACCGAATAATAATAGATGCCCGAAACAATTGGCTGGGTGTTACGGGTAATCAAATCCCAGCGTTCGTGTGAACTCTGGGGATGACCCGCGGGAACATCATGGTCGATCTCCCGGACCAAATCACCGTCAATCGAAAATATCCTGATTGTGCATTTGGCGGGCAAATTGCTGAAATGAATCGAGCGGGTTCTATCATCGGGATATCCTTCCTGGGAAACCAATTCGCCCTTATTGTCGATATAGTCTCTTCCCTCAAAACCATTGGCTTTATACTGACCATCGATTCGATAAGGATTGGGATAAACATAAACATCGAGGCCCTCGTTTTCGACAATTGACGATGTGTTCTGAGGGTATTCCGCCACATAGTTCCGATAAGGCTGGGTTTCCAGGGATTCGAGACCGCTGATTGGGGAGCCAAAATCAAACGCCGTAACGGCCACATATTGAAGCTGTGAAGGCAATAATCCGGTCAGGATATATTCATATTCATAATACTTAAAAAACAGCCCGTCATCCGTTAATTCCTCAGGATGATAAATTCTGGTTGAATCGATATTGAATATGGTTGGAGGATCGGTAACCTCCGGGTAAACCTTGTGAATCCCATGTGAATCAAGCAAATCAGACTGGTTCCAGTCCTGGCGCGAGAAATAATAGGCCGTATCATTCCAGTATAAAGGATTATCACGATCATAATTTAGCGGGTTGAAACCGGTTCCATAAATGGCCTCCAGATTCTCAATCCGGAAAGGCGTTTCTTTCAACTCCCAGGTCGATTTAGAGGTATTCCAAATCCAGCGGTTATAGTCTTCGATATCATAAGATGATATGACCGAAAATCCGCCGGAGCTGGGGGCAAGTGAAATCCACACCCGGTAGCCTTCGAAATCGATCAAATCACTGAAAACATCTTCGGTTGTTTCTGATTCGAAACCATTCCAGCGAACCGCTATTTCACCCTGGTGATAATCATTAATACGTCCGATTACTTTGCTGCCCAAAGTATCCCCGGTAGTATCGACAATCCAGAGTTCAGGAGGAGGGGGCGGGGAGGCACCGCGAAAATCGGGAACACCATCGCCCTCATACCAGAACGTATCGGAATTGGTATATTCATAACCACAGGTTGTGTCAACAAGTGTTTCCGGTTCGAATTGGGTTGTATCAAAATGACAGACATAAACGGAATCATAACCACAGATACGGAACTTGCCGAAATTCTCGCCGTCGCCGTCGGTATCGACTCCAGGATTATCATAAATTTTGGAGGCCCAGACGGCATTTCTGCCTAGAGATTCGAAACTTAAAGTGTTATAATATTCTTCTGGATGCTGGGCGTCAAAATTATCAAAGGCGTTACAATCGGTGAAGAAAGTGTCGCCGGCGACATAAGCAAAACTGATGGGCAGGATTTCACCGGGTTCAATATCAAAAGGCCCGAATGACAACAAATAGCGGGTATCATAACCGTCCGCAAAATTGGATGACTGTGAATCCCGATTCAACCAGCCCTCTGAAGTATGGTCCATGGCACAGAAGAGTTGATCGTAATCGAATTCCTTATGGCGCATAATGTAATATTTATTGCGATCGCCTTCCGGTGTTCCCAGAAATCCTCCAAAATCCCGGAAAGGATCTACCGGAGTTCCTGCTTTACGCGGTCCAAAATCAAGTGCCGGAGTACCGTTAGAAATCCACCAGTTAAAGGAATATTCAAGAGAATCAGATGGTGTTCTAACAACCCTGGTGGCCGTTACTGCAGTCAAAGATGTGGTGGAATACGGACACTGATCCTGCGATGATTGCTTCCCGTCATTATCTGATATCCAGGCGATATTCACGGTGTCAATAAAACCGCAACCGGTACTTGAAGGAAGTGATTCCTTGAAACCACAAATATCATCATCAAAGCCTTCTTCGCTCCCTTTTGTTTTGACATCACCATCAACATAAATACCCATGTAAACACGGTTTAGAGTTTTACGGCCGATGTTTTTGATGGAATAGTCAAAAAGCACAAAATCGTCCGCATAACTATAGCTCCAGCAGTAACTCCTTTGAGTTACCTCAATGTTTAATGGTCTGTGCTGACGGCCATCAGTCGGATCGGTACTGACATAAGAACTATTGGTCACCGTATCCGTATAAACTGCAATAAAATCCTGCTCGGAGACGGCGTCTTCATCACCGGCATTATTTATTGATCTCTCAATAATAGCCCCGCCATACGGCGGATAACCTTCGCCCACATCCGGCCACATTTCACGAATATACTGCCACCCATCGGCACCAACTGAGACCAGGGTATCCCGCCCGACGACCGCTCCTATCCAGAAGGCGCCAGCAAAAAGATACTCCTGCTGACCGGGATAAGGGTATTGACAGGAGGGGACATCTCCCGGAGTGCTTGCAAGAAAACCGGTACCGAAATGACCCATGTTGGTAATTGTCAGGCCGATTCGCCCCTTATCATGCACGCCGATATCGGAAAAAGGAGTATTAGAGGCAGTAATTTTACCGGTCATAGCGTCTATCCGATCGATATCATAAAGAGCCCTTGCATAAGCCGGCCCAAAATTGAAAATCAGAATTAAGACAGCCGTTATAGCCAGAGAAACAGTGAATTTAGAAAATCGCATATATCTCCCTCTCACATTATTATTGCCAATTTTTAACCCTCAAGTTTAGCAAAATCAGCGGAAAATTGCAAGCATCAAAAGCAAGATTTATAAAAAAACCCTCAAAAACCTCCTTCAGCGCCGCCCATTATATTCCAATTAAAAAACGTGGCAATCAATATTTTGTGCAAATTTATTTGGTCAATTCGAATTTTGCGGGTAGTTTTTTGCCGTTTGAACAGGTTGAAAGGAATCGGGCAAAAAACCCGCCAATATAGATTGGCGGGCTTTTTCGAGAAAAATGCTATTGGTCAGGGTTTATCAAAAACCCCGGCGGGAATTTCAGGATTTATAATATACTCATTTATGGTCACATCGGCGATTTTCGATCCCTCGGATTCAATTGATACCGAATGAGGAATTTTAACCCCGGAAATATCCCGATAATCGGAAATATACTGGATCAAGTTACCCGGCCCCATGATGGTTTCGCCAAAATACATCTTTCCGATAGGCAAATAGGTTTCGGGATCGAGCGCCAGTTTATATGATAACGACCCATCGGCAGACATGATTTTAACCAGATTGGCCATTTTCCCGCCAACGTCCTCCTGGCCCATATAAATCGCCTGAAAATCGGGGCTGTCCAGTTTTTGAAATAGTAAAATTGTATTTCGGAATTGCTCTTTTTTATTGCTTTCAACCTGATCGGCAGGTAAATCTATCACATTTGGACCCTGTTTCATCCAGCCGCCATCCGCATTATTGACAGTAATAATTTCACCCATGGGCGTATTTATCACCTCTCGGTCAAAATCGGGAAGCTTCTGGATGGAACTTGCTTCGAGTGCCATTGAACCCTGGGGCGTATGAATTGACAGAGTGCTTTTGGACGATATTGACTTTATTTTTCTGAAGTTTTCAATTCCGCCGCAGGCCTTGACTGCCTTCCGGAGTAAATCCAGACCCTGAGCCAGAGTCTCATCATTCACCGATATTTCTTCATGGACTTCACCGCTTGGGATGGATATATCAATGGTGTCGACCGATCCCAGATCAGACAGGGGAGAATCGAATTGATCGGCCTTGCCAACTACCACAATATGCATTTGATCCGGGTGGAATTTTCTTTTAGCCACATCGATAACATCATTGGCCGTGATTTTTTCGATTTTATCCTTTACCGTAAAAAGAAAATCCTGCGGGAAATTGAAATAATCATAAGTCATCATCCGGTTGATTATTTCGCCCTTGGAATCGAAGTTGAAAACAAAGGAGTTGAGATAGCTATCCTTGGCCCGGGATAATTCTTCATCCGCGGGTGGATCGGTTTGCATTCTTTTGATTTCATTTAATACAGCCTGGGACGCTTTAACGGTTGATTCCAGCTTGGTTATAACAAAATTGTAGTAAATTCCCGGAAATGCGATGTTGGAAGTGAAATTAGCGCCGGTGGAATAAGCCAACCCCTGCCGGGAACGAACTTCATTGAACATACGATTGCCGAAACCGCCCCCCAGGACGTTATTGGCCACCGTCATGGCAAAATAATCGGGATCGCCAGTCAGCCCGCCGATATGCCCGATCAAAACGGTGGATTGGGTCACATCGTCTTTTTCAATGTAATGAACAGCCTTGGTATATTCATATTTCACTTCCGGAAGCGGAGGGACGGGACCGCTGCCGGTCGGCCAATCCCCAAAATATTTCCTGATCTTAGCCAGCATTTTATCTTTGGAGAAATCACCCCAGACAGCCAATCTGATATTTTCAGGAGTAATATACTTTTGATGGAAGGCAACCATATCATCACGATTGATGGCTACGATGGTGGCATATTCGGTCTGACGCGTATAGGGTGAATCTTTTCCGTAAATAACCTTACGGAATTCCCTGATTCCGACCTGAAGGGCATCATCATTGCGGCTTGAAATGGCGGTCCGTTCCGAGGTTTTGGCCAGATCGATTTTATCCTCATTGAATTGCGGAGTCCTCAGGATGTCCGCCAGAATTTCAAGTCCTGTATCGATATAGTCGGACAGAATGTTCATTCTGGCCGAGCCGCCCGTATTATCGATACGGACTTCTACCGAAGCGCCTATCGATTCCAGCGCTTCGTCGATCTCATCGCCGCTCATACGCGCGGTTCCGCCGGTTCTCATAACCTGACCAGTAATGGATGCCAGACCGGCTTTTTCCGCCGGCTCCAAGTATCCCCCGGCCGCCAGCATGATACTGGCCCTGACAATAGGCAATTCGTGGTCCTCAAGCAGGTAAACTATTATGCCATTATCCAGAACGACCTTATCAACCTGCGGGATTTCGATCTCATTCAGTTTGGGAATGGATATTTTATCAATGGTACGCTCAGCATAACTGATGGTCCCTGAAAGAAAAACCAGGCCCATCAATGCCAGACAACATAGGAAATATTTCATGTTCATAGTCCTCTCCTTAATTATGCTTCCGGTTTCTCGAGATAGGCAGTGACCCTTTTAGTGGTATCCATATACTTATTGGCGACTCTTTGAATCTCCTCCGGAGTCAACGAATTGACCCTATCAAGTAGTTTGAACAGCCGGTGCCAATCATCCTGCATGGTTTGGTACGAGGCCAGCTGGATGGCCAGACCGGAATTGGAGGCAAGCCCGTTAATTAATTCAGATTTGGCCTGGGCTTTGATCTTATCCAACTCCTCCACCGGGATCAACTCGGTGCGTAATTTTTCGATCTCCTCCAGTATCACAGCCTCATTGTCCTTATTGGTACTTTCATTGGAAGGAACACTGAGTATTGATAACATTGAAGGGTATTTGCTTCCGGGATAGCCTACAAAGGCCGCTACCTGAACAGCGCTCTTTTTTTCCTTAACCAATTTCTTGTATAAAACGGAGGTCCGCCCGGAACCCAAATAGCTACTTATGGCATCGAGGGCAATCCAATCAGGGTGTCTTTGAGAAGGAACATGAAATCCGGTGATCATCATCGGCTGAGAATTTTCGGATATTGTGACTTCACGGTTTCCAAAAGGCTCGGGTTCATCAATCATTACATCCCTTTGTTTGGGGCGTGCCTTTATTTTGCCGAAATATTTCTCTGCCAGCTTCTTAACCTGCCCGGGATCGACATCACCGACAATGGCGATTACTATATTACTCGGTATATAATACATATTGAACTGCTTCATCATAACAGGACGATTGTAATTCTGAATTTCCGACATCTCACCTATCATTGGCTGTCCATAAGGATGAGAATTATAGGCAAGCCCCAGGTATTCATTTACCAGGCGACCCGTTGGAGCGGATTCGACGCGAAAGCGCCTTTCTTCCGCAACGACCTGTTTTTCTTTAAAGAGCTCCCTTAATACAGGGTTGCTGAAACGATCGGCCTCCATAGCCATCCAGAGTTCAAGACGATTGGACGGATAATTGACATAATATATAGTATAATCGAAACTGGTTCCCGCATTCAAATCGGAGCCGCCGTTACGATCGACAATTTGCCCGAATGCATTGGTTTCAGAATACTGGAAACCGGAATCGGTGGCTTCGGCCATTTGCGCTCCAAGGTCCACCAGACGTGCCGAATCGGCCAGATATCCTTTGGCCCGTTCATTTAAAATCAGTTCGAAAAGGCTATCCTCCTTGGCCATCCAGAAATTTTCTTTCTTAATATCCTTCGAACCGATCTCGACGGTGCCTTTAAAGGCCATATGCTCAAACATGTGCGCCATACCCATATAGCCCTTGGGATCATCGGCGCAACCGGCATTGACCAGTGTAACAAATGTCGCCACCGGGGCATCGTGCCTCGGCAGGACAAGAAATCTAAGCCCGTTATCGAGCTTGAAATCAACAACCTTACTTTCGATTTGGGAAAAATCGAAAGCCATTGATGTTGAAGCAAACATCAGGATTAAAAACACAAGCAGTCTTCCTGTTGTCCCGAATTGCCTCATTACCTTCCTCCTTCTAGAATTAGTCTATTATATAGACTGAGCTGTAAATTTACTTATTGTTAAACGAAAGTAAATTTCTCATGTTCCAAATTTCATTGAATATTGGCACGCTGAATTTAAAAGTCAAGTCTACGAAATTTAATTTACGGAGACCGGTTAAAAAACCAATAAAAAAACGCCATCCGTTCTGGAATGGCGTTTAAAGGATTTGGTTTTTTACCACCATTTAATCAGGCGGGGGATTTTATTATGAATCAAGCGGTCATTTTTTGGCATAATTCTGGCGGCAATACCGAATCGACCTGATTCCCGGCATACCACCTCGGATCGATAAATATGGTGGCCTTCGCTGTCACTCTCCGATTTTGAGGCAATTACCGGGGCATAATTGTTCATTTGCTCCAGAGAATTGAGATTACCGGCAATAACTTCGACATTAACATCATCAGGAGATATTTGCCCCAGCGAGACTTTCAAGGTTACAGGAATCAGATCGCCAACCTTGGGCGATGAGATAATCTGGGATGTCTCGATTTCATCGATACTGACCTGCCTCCAATTCATTCCGAGAAAAGTTCGCCAGCGGGCCAATTCTCTGGATTCCCGATAATCCTCGGCCGAAAATAGATGCGAAGCCTTTATGGCCGGAATATAGAATTTTCTTGTATAGTCCTGTATCATACGATGCGAACTGAAATTTTCGCACGCCATCGCCATAGAATGCTTGACCATCTTAACCCATTCATTGGGGAAATTGGCCGCGTTTCTTTTATAGAAAAGCGGGACAGCTTCACGTTCCAGAACATCATATAAAAATTCGCTCTCCAGGTTATCCTGGTACTCGGAATTCTCATATTCCTCACCATTGCCGATTTTAAAACCGGCTTCCGGCGAATAACCCTCGCACCACCAGCCATCAAGAATCGAAACATTGACGGCGCCATTGATGGCCGCTTTCATACCGCTGGTTCCTGATGCCTCCTGGGGACGACGCGGATTATTTAACCAGATATCAACCCCCTGGACCAGGTAACGGGCGACATTGATATCGTAATCCTCAAGAAACACAATGCGACGCCGAAATTCCTCGCGGGAAGCGATCTGAAGGATATTGCGAATAATTTCCTTACCGGGATTATCCAGTGGATGCGCCTTGCCGGCCATTACAATCTGAACCGGCATCTCGGAATTGGAAATGATTCGCTTCAATCGTTCGGCATCCCGGAACAGCAAGAAAGCCCGTTTGTACGATGAAAATCTTCGGGCGAAACCGATAGTTAAAATCCTGGGATCGAGAACTTCGTCGGATAATTTAATATCATGGGCGCTTGCGCCGCGACGTTCCAGCTGTTTTTTGAGACGCTTCCGGGCAAAAAAGACCAGTCTTTCCCGGCGGCGCTGATGAACCCGCCAGAGTTCGGCATCAGGGATTTTATGGATATTCTCCCAATTATCGAAGGTGGTCGGTTGTTTGGTAAATTTGGGTCCGAAATAGGTGTCGAATAAATCGACCATGTCATGGCTTAACCAGCTTCGCAGATGCGCTCCATTGGTAATGGCATCAATGGGGACCTCCTCGGTTGGTAGATTGGGCCAGATATTATGCCACATCTTGCGGCTGACGACACCGTGGAGCTTCGATACGCCATTGGCAAAGGCCGACGATTTCAGGGCCGCCGCGGTCATATTAAAAGGCTCATCCTTGTCGGTAAACACGCGGCCAATTGATAAGAACTGATTCCAGGTTAAACCGATTTTCTGAACATAACCGGATAAATAATGCTCCATCAGCTTTGGATCGAACTGCTCGTTTCCGGCTGGAACCGGAGTATGTGTTGTAAAAATGGAGGTGGACCAGACCAGTTGCGCGGCTTCTTTGAAATTAAGTCCATTATTCTCTATCAGAGAGCGGACTCGCTCCAGCAAAAGAAACATGGAATGGCCTTCATTCATATGATACGCAGCCGGTTTAATTCCCAGTCTTTCAAGGGCTTTGACCCCGCCAATACCAAGAAGTATTTCCTGTTTTAACCGAGTATCTTTATCACCACTGTAAAGGACAGATGTGATTTCGCGGAATTTGGAGGGATTGTCCGGAATATTGGTATCCATTAAATAAAGGGGTGTAATCCCCACCATGACTTTCCAGATTTGGACATGGACCGGGGTTCCGCCGAAATCAACGGAGAATTTTATGGGATTACCAGTTTCATCTTTCTCCAGTGTCACCGGCATATGATACCAGTCGTTTTCCTCGTATCTTTCCTGTTGCCAGCCGTCAGCCGAAAGAAATTGGCGGAAATATCCATACCGATATAACAGCCCGACCGCCACCAGAGGTACACCCAGGTCACTGGCGGCCTTGAGATGATCACCGGAGAGAATACCCAGTCCTCCTGAATAAATCGGTAGCCCGGTATCAATACCGTATTCGCAGGAAAAATAGGCTATTCGAGTGTCCTTATGATCAGGAAATTCCTTTTCAAACCACCTTTTGGAATTGAGGTATTCCTGGAAACCTGTATAGACACGGTCAAGGCTGGCCAGAAAGGCTTCATCCTGGGCTACCTCCTCCAGTTTCTGCTGAGGCAAATAGGCCAGCATCTCAATTGGATTTTGATAGGATTTCTCCCATAATTCGGAATCAATTCGGATAAAGAGTTTGACAATATCCCAGTTCCATGAGAACCACATATTCATGGCCAGTTCCCGAAGGCGACTGATACGCTCCGGAAGATTCGGCAGGACTAAAAATTGTTTAATTTTCATATTTATTGTTTTCGGCTTTTTATTAATTCCCTTTTGCCAATTTCCTTAAAAACCCCGTAAATTATTAAAATCGAAATATAATATGAATTCGATTGTATAAAAGCAAAATCAATATAAAAATTATATTGACGATATTAAAATTACCGTCCGAAGTCTTTTTAAACGTGGGGGATGGTTTTAAGTTTATTTTGAAAGGTGGGTTCGTTAATGGAAAATAAGATACTCTTAGTGTATGGAATCACCAATGTCGGTGTGGTTCACAGGAATTTGCCGACACCGGCTCTTTACGCTGAATCGGTAAGAAACAGGGAAGGATTTATCGCCCATCTGGGGCCCTATGTTGTCAGAACCGGTCAGCATACCGGCCGCTCCCCTAAAGATCGTTTTATTGTTAAAGAGCCGACCTCCGTGAGCAAAATTTGGTGGGGTAAGGAGAATCGTCCCTTTGATCCCGAAAAATTCGATACTTTGTACTATAGAATTCTTGCTTATCTGCAGGGCAAACAACTTTATGTTCAGGATTGCTATTCCGGGGCGGATACCGAATACCGCATGGCTGTCAGAATTATCACCGAAACCGCCTGGCACAGTCTTTTTGCACGTAATATGTTCATTCGTATTCACGATCGACAGATGCTGAAGGACTTCATGCCGGATTTCACGGTTATTCATATACCTAATTTCCATGCCATGCCGGATCTCGATGGCACCAATTCGGAGTCTTTCGTGATTCTCAATTTCGAAAAGAAACAGGTTATAATCGGCGGAACGGCTTATGCGGGCGAAATAAAAAAGGCCATCTTCACGGTTATGAATTTCTTCCTGCCGCAAAAGAAAGTTCTATCCATGCATTGTTCGGCCAACATGGGTAATGACGGTGACACTGCAATATTTTTCGGCCTGAGCGGAACCGGAAAAACCACTCTCTCGACCGACCCTGATCGCAAGTTGATCGGCGATGATGAACATGGTTGGAGTGATAAGGGTGTTTTCAATTTCGAGGGGGGCTGTTATGCCAAGGTTATCCGTCTTTCGCCCGAAGGTGAACCTGAGATTTACGAATGCACTCGCAAATTCGGAACGATTCTGGAAAACGTGGCCATTGATATCGACACCCGACGGATTGACCTCAACGACTCCAGTCTGGCTGAAAACACCCGGGCCGCTTATCCCATTTCGCATATCGGAAATTCCGTTCTTGATGGCATGGGAGGTCATCCCAACAACATCATCCTTCTGACCGCGGATGCCTTTGGCGTCCTGCCCCCGGTCGCAAAATTGAGTCCGGAAATGACCCGCAAATATTTTCTGATCGGTTACACTGCCAAGGTGGCTGGAACCGAAGTGGGCGTAACCGAGCCTAAAGCGACATTCAGCGCCTGTTTCGGGGCACCTTTTATGGCTCTGGAACCATCGGTGTATGCGAACCTGCTGGCTGATAAAATTAAAAACCATAAGGTTAATTGCTGGCTGGTCAATACCGGCTGGATTAATGGCCCTTACGGTACCGGAAAAAGAATCAGTATTCAACATACTCGGGCCATTATTCGCGGGATTCTGAGCGGCGAATTGAAAAAAGCCAAACTCTGGAAAGATGAGATTTTCGGACTGGATCTTCCCAAGTCCTGCAAGGATGTCCCGGCCGAGATACTTAATCCGGCCAACGGCTGGATGAGTAAGGAAAAATATAATCGAGAAGCCGGAAAACTTGCCGAAACCTTTGAAAAGGTCTATCTTGAGTTTAAGAAAGATGATCAAACCGAACAAGTGGCAGGAATTCACTAAGACGGGGGAGCTATGGCCGAGAAAATGAAGCTGGGGGTTTTGACCGGTGGCGGCGATTGTCCCGGGTTGAACGCTGTTATCCGGGCCGTGGTAAAGACAGCTATTAATGATTATGATATGGAGGTGGTCGGGTTTCTGGATGGTTATGAGGGACTGGTTGAAAACAGATATCGAACCATGAAATCCGCTGATGTCTCGGGGATACTGACCCTCGGAGGGACCATCCTGGGAACTTCCAATCGGGCCGATCCCTTTCATTACCCGGTTCTCCAGGGAGATGAATATATCTACCTGGACCGGTCATCCCAGGTCCTCCAGAATTTCGAGCGTCTCGGGCTGGATGCCCTTATTGCGATTGGCGGTGACGGCACCATGGCGGCCTCGGAAGGTATGCGCAAACAGGGCATGAAAATCATCGGGGTCCCCAAAACAATCGATAATGACCTGCTGGGAACCGACCAGACTTTCGGATTCGATTCGGCCGTCACATCGGCAGTCGATGCCATCGATAAGATTCATACCACCGCCCAGTCTCATCATCGGGTTATGCTGGTGGAAGTCATGGGGCGGTATGCGGGGTGGCTGGCCCTGGCGTCGGGTATTGCCGGAGGCGGAGATATTATTCTCATTCCGGAAATCCCGTATCAAATCGACGCCATCTGCGACAAGGTGAAAACCCGTAACCGGCGGGGTAAGAATTTCAGTATAATTGTTGTCGGTGAGGGCGCCAAGCCGGAGGGCGGGGAGATGGTAGTCAAGAAGTTGGTTAAAAACAGTCCTGATCAGGTTCGCCTGGGGGGTATTTCCAACCAGCTGGCGGCCCAGATCGAGGGATTGACAACTCTGGAAACCAGGGTAACGATTCTGGGACACCTGCTTCGCGGCGGGACGCCAACCGCTTTCGATCGAATTCTGGCGACCCAGTTCGGCGTCGAGGCGGTCCATCTGGCCCACCAGGGGAAATTCGGCAATATGGTGGCTTTGAAAGGCAATCGAATTTCCCATGTACCAATTGCCGAGGTGGCCGGAAAAACCCGCAAAGTCGATTTCGATGCCCCATTGCTGAAAACCGCCCTGTCTCTGGATACTTCTCTTGGGGTGGACGATATCAGCATATCGAAAAAGAGGGCTGAGAAAGAAAGTGTCGAAGTCTGACCTGTCGACAGCAAGACGATATGATATAAAGGCCCCTTGCGGGCCTTTATCGTTTGATCCGCACAAGTTGACATTTGAATTCCAACCTGCTATCTTGCCCGGCGAAAATATGATATAGGCTTTCGACAGCATAAAATATTTGGGGAGGTTCAAATGGCCTACGGTCCAGCCCGAGAAATCTACCGGCAGACCCTCGATGACATTAAAAACCAGGGGCTGCTTAAAGAAGAACGATATATTCATTCGCCCCAGGCGGCGGAGATAAAGGTCGAGTACCCTTCGGGGGCCAAAGCCGAGGATGTAATCAACATGTGCGCCAATAATTACCTTGGTCTTTCGAGCCATCCGGAAGTAATCAAGGCGGCCCATGACGGGCTTGAAAACCGGGGCTACGGCGTCTCCTCGGTCCGCTTTATCTGCGGCACCCAGGATATTCATCGTGAGCTCGAGGGTAAGATCAGCAAATACCTGGGAATGGAAGACACCATCCTGTTCTCGTCGTGCATGGATGCCAACGCCGGGGTGTTCGAAGGACTTCTGACGGCCGACGACGCCATCATTGCCGACAAGCTGATTCATGCCTCGCTGATCGACGGTATCCGGCTGTGCAAGGCCGAGCGGCTTATTTACGAACATGCCGATATGAAGGACCTCGAAGAAAAATTGCGGGCGACCAGGGATAAACGCCTGCGGATGATTGTTACCGATGGGGTATTTTCCATGGACGGTGATCTGGCCCCGCTGGATATGATCTGCGGGCTGGCCGAGTTGTACGACGCCATGGTACTGGTCGATGACTCTCATGCAACCGGATTTATCGGTAAAACCGGGCGCGGCACTCATGAGCATTTCGGTGTCATGGGCCGGATCGATATCATCACGACCACCCTGGGCAAAGCCCTCGGCGGCGCCTCGGGCGGCTGTGTCAGCGGTCCCAAAGAAGTGGTGGCGATGCTTCGCCAGAAAGCCCGGACCTACCTGTTTTCTAACTCGCTCCCGCCGGTTATTGCGGCCGCGGCCAGCAAGGTGATGGATATTATTTCCGCCACCACCGAGCGGCGCGACAAACTCGAGGAATTGACTAAATATTTCCGCCAAGAGATGACCAACCGGGGATTCGATATCGTTCCGGGATTTCACCCGATTGTCCCGATCATGCTCTACAACGCCAAGCTGTCTCAGGATATGGCCCGTGATCTGTACTACGAGGGGATTTACGTGATTGGATTTTTCTACCCGGTGGTTCCCAAGGGACAGGCGCGAATCCGGGTCCAGGTGTCGGCGGGTCATGATATGAAACATATCAAGAAAGCGGTCGAGGCCTTCGCGAAAGTGGGGGAGAAGTACAAAATCCTGGGTAAGACCAAAGACCAGATTATCGAGATGTACGGTTTGTAATATATATGGCATTGTGACAATATCTCAGTTTACGATATAATCGGGCGGCGGGTAAATGGTATTCCGCCGCCCGTTTTATTTTGGGATATTCGGCAGACTTATTTCATTTATCCTCCATTTATGGCTGTAACGCAATGTACTATTGGCGGTTATGACAAAATGGGTTCGTTTCATCCTCCACAAATTATTTTGATGCAGTGTCATTGTTGAGGAGGCCATGAAATGGGTTCGTTTCCTCAGTAAAAATGTTTTTGGTGTCATGAATTTGGGGTAAATGGGTTTTCATATAAATAGGGGCGGGGGATGGATTAGGGGTGATTTGGTGGGGAAAATGATCGGGGAGATAATTATAAAATGAGCAATCAATTTAAAAGTCGGGCCGGGCGGGCGTGAAAAAAATAAACATGTCGAAACCACAGGGGATTTTGACCTACACGGATGTGTCGCGATATATTCAGAAGAATGAAGAAGCCACCCGGAGGATGGATCACCGTGGCTATTTTATTTTGAAACACTATCAGAAAATGTAGATTGCTGTTGCACAAACCTGATTATTCCTTTATATTAAATTTATAAAGTCTAATAAAATATTTCATCTTTGATTATCCAGCTTTGATTTAATCCAGAGGCTCGACCGGCATTCCGATCGGGTCATACACCAGTTGTACGTTGCCAAATGAGGAGGTAAAAATGAGCAAAATCCTGTTAATTGTTCTTCTATTCGGTCTGTCCATGTGTGCCATGGCCATGATAGTACCGCCTGATGATGCCGACCTGAATAATCCCGACTGGCGTTCCAATTGCTATAACTGCTATAACTACGCCGTAAATTCCGCATGGCGGGATTTTGCCCAGCCGGGAAGCCTATCGGATCTTGAAGGTTGTGACAAAATAGCAAATGGCGCTCACGATGACAATCTGGTTCGCGTTGTCTGGAATGAAGGAGATCCCGAACCGACATGTCCCGAAGGCTGGCATTTGGTGGCGTTTGCCTATGATTCGGATGCCAGTTGCGGTATCAAAGATTTTCACTGGTACCGCAAAAACGGCGATGGGACATGGTCACAAAAGCACGGCGGATTACCTGCCACCGACAGGGGAGACGATGGCTCAAGACCATTTGATCCCAGAAACGCCCCGGCAAGAGGAGATTATGATACATTCTGCGGATATTTTTGTGTACGTCCTGAAGGACCGACCTTCCGTCAGTTCAATCCCTGTGTTAATGAAGATGAAGTTAAAATAACGAGATTGATGTATTCCGGAATTTCGGGACCGTTTACTCTACTGAACACGCAGGGTGAAATCGATGAACTGGCCAGCCATTTGCCGACGATGGTTTCAGTGGCTCCGCCGGCCTGGTGGGATTCGGTTAATCCCGTTGGCTATGGCGTGATGGCCGGCGAATCGGTGATTGGTTTACCACCCCAGATGGTAGTCTATAACGGTGTCGTGGCATATTTCGCGGATATGAGTGATCCGGCAATCGATTTTTATCAGGATGACCGGGAACTCGAAGTCTATCTTGCACGGCGTTTTATGCCGGTTCCATTATTATCCAATTGGGCGATTCTGGTTCTAACAATTATTCTTATAGGTGTTGCTATGTTTTTAATGAGAAAGAGGATATTACGAAAAATGACCGCCGCGACTATTATCATTTTTACGGTTGCGGTTTTCGGAGGTTCCGTTTTAGCGGACCAAAAGGCCGTTACGGCAGATGTAAATAAGTCTATTTGTATCAAGAAAAATACACAAATTCAGATTACAGTCAATTTCTATAAAATTGAGAGTGGCACTTTGACGTTAATTGAGCCTCCTTCACCGGTTGTTGTGACATATACGAATGCCTCGGATGAAGATCTGGTGCAACCTGTAAATGTAAATGCACCGGCAGGGGCGAATTATTCCACCCAGTCACAGAAACGTCTTCAAAAGGGGAGGGCTGTCGGAGGATTATTCCAGCTGGCAACTCTGGCCGATCCGGATTTGATATACCTTAATTCCTGGGTTATCGAAAATGTTCCTGAAGGTTCTCCTTTCAGTTGTCCCATGTTTGAAGCGGATGTAAATGGTGACAGCCAAATTGATGATAAGGATACTCTGTACGTTGGGGTGATCCTTAGCGACTACACGGGTTGGGCTGATCCGGATTGCGGATGTGACTGCGGGGAGTTTGGCGCTTTGGGCGGTTTTGTCACCGAATTACCCGGTTATATTTTCAGCACAACTCCTTTGACGATAGATTCGGGTCTCGGCTTTGTTTCCGACTCGCCTTTTACCGGAGATGTTAATGTTATAGCCATCGATGATTATGGTCTGGCCAAAAGAGTCCCGGCATTGACGAACTGGGGAGTTGTTTCGCTAATAGTAATTCTACTGCTATCGGTTTTGTATATGTATTATCGACGGTTTGCACGGGAATCGAAATAATCCAGGCGGGAAGTTATTTTTGTCTTTTCGGGGATGCTGGATAAATCAGGTATCTCACGGCTTGCCGTAGGATGTCATATTTTAATTTGCTTAGGGTAGGCAGTGAGGTACCGGTCGATCTTTCAATATTACCAGATTTGAGTTTTTGTAGGTTGTCCTACAAGTCTTTACACATCCCTAAATCCCCTCTCAAGAGGGGACTTTAAAATCGCAATATGCCAGTTTGGCTTTTATACATCTGAACGTCCTTCGCTTCGGACCTTCGGCAGGGGTTTCGACCCACAAGACTGGATTCCCGATTGCTCGGGAATGACATTAAAAGGGGGCGGGAATGGCAAAGAAAGGGGCGGGAATTACGGAAAAAAGGAAGAGTGCTAAAAAAGGGAGGAGCAATAAAAAAAGTGGAATGATAGGAAATGGTATGGGAATGGGGGCGAAAGGGGCGGCGGAAGGCTGGGAAATATATTTAATTCTCCTTGCCATTGGATTTTTAATAGGATTAATTTGCTTCCAATCAGCCGGTGATATTGCGTAAATGGCTTGATATAAATACAAGAGGAATTATTAAAATCCTATGACGCCGAAAAGTATTAAGCGACTTGCCCGGGCCAAAGCCAATAAGTATCTGGCTTACTATAAACCGGAAGAATGTTTTGTCAACCTGGCGGGCAGTTATGATTATCTGGAACTGCCCTACTATGTCTCCATGGACCTGGAGCGGGAGGGCAAAAAGATATACCCGACCTGCAAAGAGATGCTTGACGCCTATGTCACCCCGCTGTTTCTCGAAAAGGCTAAACTGGCCTCGCTTCCGGTACCGGAATATTATATCAGCAACGGTTATTTCGAGCCGCCGGTGGTGCTTGACCCGATCAACCCTTTTATGGTAAAAAGCCGGACAGTGATCAAACCGGGCCATCACGAGACCATTTCCCGTTCGATTACCCGCAATTTTACATACGCCGTCTGCTGTCAGGAAATTCCCCCCGGCGGCGAGGTCAAGCATTTTCGTTCGATTCTGGGCTGGACGGTATCGGCCCGGTTTCGCGAGGCGGCGGTGGTTCTCTGGAAGGTGTTCCATATCCCGCTGGCCAAAGTGCGGGTTATCACCCAACCCAACGGCAATATTCTTTTCAGCGATATCTCCCAGCTTCCCATCGATAAACTGAGCGGTCGGGAGCTGGATTATATCGAGGAGAAGGTGACATGGGAAGAATAGGCATTTATGTGGAACGATATACCATCTCCAGTTCAGGCGAGATGGAAGCGTTGATGCGTCTGGGGCAGGTCTCCCGGAAACTGGGCCACCGGACCGATTATATTTTTCGCCCGGATATGTATAAGATACCTCAGTTCGATGCTATTTTTATCCGTTCGCTGACCGATCCGCTCAATTCAGCCTATGTGGCCTCGCGTATGGCCGAGATGAATGGGCTGAGGGTGATCGATGATCCGGATTCGATTATGATATGTTGCGATAAGGTTAATATGTACCAGCATTTGATTAAGGCCGGGGTGCCGATGCCGGAGACACGGTTTCTTGATGAGGATGATTTGACCCTGCAGACAGGGGCCCGATTCCTCGAGGAAATGGGGAATCCGCTGGTTCTCAAGGCACCTAACAGCAGTTTTTCGATGTATGTCGAGAAGGTCGGCAGTCCCAGGGAGTTTATCAAGATGGGGACGCGGTTTTTCCGGCGGTCTGACCGGATTGTGGTCCAGAAATTCACGCCCTCGGAGTTCGACTGGAGGGTGGGGGTGCTGGGCGGTAAACCGCTTTATGTCTGCCAGTACCGGATTCCCAAACGACGCTGGAAAATCCTGACTTATACCATCGACGGTCGGACGATCGAGGGGACGGTTAAAAGTTATGACCTGGGCGAGGTGGACCCGCGTCTTCTGGAGACCGCCTGCCGGGCCGGGGCGGCTATCGGCAGGGGTATGTACGGGGTTGATCTCAAGCAGGTGGGCGGCGATTTCGTGGTTATCGAGGTGAACGACAACCCGACCATATACTCCGGGGATGAGGACCAGAAGGCGCCCCATATTTATGAAGCGATCATCCGCTATTTGCTGGATTAGATAATATCATGACATCCGAGACATTGATCCGCGAGGCTGTTTCCGGCGATCTCGAACGCCTGGTCGAGCTGGAAGAAAAGGCTTTTAAAAGCGACCGGTTTAAAAAACGGCAATTCCGATATTTGCTGAAAAAAGGGCGGTGTTCGATTTTTATCCTGGAGTATCAGAAACAGGTGGCCGGGATGGCTATTATGCTCTGGCGAAAGAAAGTTTCGGTGGGGAGGCTGTACGATATTATCATCGACCCGGTCTTTCAGGGAAAGGGCCTGGCCAAATTGCTTCTGGAGAAATGCGAGCTGGAAGCGGTCAGGAAAAAGCGGCGGGGGATATCGCTGGAGGTCCGGACGGATAATAGGGCGGCCATAGTCTTTTATGAAAAGCACGGTTACCGGACATTGGTGACAATCAAGGATTATTATTCGGATCACAGCCCGGCATTGAAGATGCTCAAAGATTTGAATCCGTGGTCCCCGGCGGAGATGAAACTCAAGGTGCCGTACTATGCTCAGACCGAGGAATTTTCCTGCGGTCCGGCCTGCCTGATGATGGCCTTCAAATATTTCAAACCGGAACCGGGTCTGGGGCGTCTTCATGAGATGATTCTCTGGAAGGAAGCAACGCTGATTTATATGACCTCGGGTTTCGGGGGGACCGGCCCATTCGGTCTGGCGCTGGCCGCCAAACGGCGGGGGTTCCCGGTCAAGGTGATTATGTCCCGAGAGCAGACCCCGTTTTTCTCATCAGTAAGGAATCCCGAAAAGCGGAAAGTGATCCGGCTGATTCATAAGGATTTTCGGGCCAAGGCAGAAACTTACGGAGTTATGGTCGATTATCATAATTTCAGTTTTGATGAAATTGTCGAGGAGATGAAAAAAGGATGGCTGCCGATTGTCCTGATCAGCACCTACCACCTGCATGGCGACCGGGCTCCGCACTGGGTGGTGATTACCGGTTACGATGCCGAGAACGTTTATTTTCACGATCCGTATGAGAAGTTCTATGAAGACGAGAAAGATTTGGCCAGAAATGTGAAAATACCGCTGGCGGAATTCAGGCAGATGCGTCGCTATGGACGGGATTTGTATAAGAGTGTCCTTTTTATCGGTCCGCCCGAGGGCAAACCGACGGCGGCCATGGATGGTACCGATCTGAGTCTGGTGAAGACATCGTAGGATTTCTTATTCCTTTGTCATAAGATAAAATTCGAGATAATCGCGGCCTTTATCGGTCAGGCGATAATAGGTGTGGTTGCGGTGTTTGATCCATTTATTGTCCACGATTCCCTTGCGGTAGCGCATCATCAATTCCGGCACCCGTTCGAGTAGTTTCATTTCCCGCAATCTGGTATGGCAATCGAAGACCGATTGTCTGGTCAGGTGATGCATCGCGGCGATTTTAAGGGAATAGTCGACACCGTAAATTTTATGATGCTGAAGGATCTTGAAATCGATTTCCTCGAGAAGATGGTAATCATCATCGGGCTGAAACTCATTGGGAGCTATAATGTCGTTCCATTCCAGTGGCACCAGACGCTCGGGATCGGCTTTTTTCAGGTTGGCGCAATCCGCTTTGTGGACCTTGAGGATATTATTATGGCTGTAATAACCAATGATAGTCTCGCCGGGTTCGGGGTTACAGCAATTGGCCAGAATATAATCATCTTTGAGTCGAGGCATAATTAAATTTATCCCATTCGGCCGGAATCGTCAAGCCTCCGGAGATACTTATTCGGGATAGCCGATCGGCATTATCAACAGGGCCGCCTCGGATCGCCCATCAATGTCCAGAAAGCGGTTCAAGGCGTCATCGTTGAAGGCTCCGACCACGGTAGTTCCCAAACCGAGAGAGACAACCTGGAGGCTTATATTTTCGCATATGGCACCGGCCTCGATGTACGTATAGCGGTATCCCCGATCGGAATATTTCCGGGTGGAACGGTCGAAACGGGCGGTCAGGATAAGGCCTACCCGACCGTTTTTAACGACTTCCTGCCGAAAGGCGGCATTAAGCAGGGAATCACCCGGGGCGCCGGTTTTTATCAGTTCCAGGCTACTGTCGGAGACCCGGTAATGGTACAGACCCGGAGCCAGCGAATCGACAGATGTTACCGCCAGATAAATATCTATCGGGTTAAGGGCGCCGCCGGACGGGGCGGACCGGAGCGCGAGGCCGTTCAAATCGTGGGTAAGGCCATCGGCCGACTGCAATATTTGTGAAATCTGGTTTAAACTTAACGGTTTTTCCTTAAAGGAGCGAATTGAACGGCGGATGGCGATGGCTTTTTCAACCGACAGGTTGTTATCTGCGGGATGAGGCAACTTGATTCTGGTCGCGTCCGGATATTCCTTGTAAAGGGGAATATTTTCTCCCCAGCTCGGGTTTACGGCTTTGGAACCATCATCCCCGAAACCGGTTTCATAATGAAAACGTTCACCAATTGACATGGTACTATCATCCTCCGCTTTAAGTCCGATCGATAGAAGAAATATGGCCATATTTAAAAGACAACTTGAGAAACGCATAAAATGCCCCCCCTGATCATCAAAGGTAATTTGTCATGCACCTTGATTTTTTATGGTAAATATCATAAATTCAATTCAACCTGAGCATAATATACAAGAGAATTTTAATGACCACAAGTTCCATCGAAATATTACAGGTCTACTTCGGTTCTGATATATGAAAATATTCCGGCCATACATAAACAAAGCGACTTTAATTGCCGGGGGAATAATAATCGGGCTGGCAGTGGCGATCCGGTTTTTATGGCTCGATGCTGATCCGCCGCCTTATTTTTACAATACCGGACAGGCCCTTCTGACTGATCCATACAATGTTATTTATTATGCCCGCAATAAGATTCTTTTTGGGGAGTGGGATATATTCGGTTATGACCGCTGGATTGTTTTTAAATACTCGCTCTCATCGATATTTGCATATCTGTCATTTATGGCAGGGGGTGTCTCGCGAATTACGGCCAATCTCTCGGCAGTGATTCTCAGTCTGGCCGGACTGGGGTTTTATATCGCCGGGCAAAGCCGGCATTCGCGCCGGGCGGCCTTTATCACGGCGATTCTTTTATTAACCAATATGACCTTAATGGTCTATGGCCGGTATCCTTTTCTGGAAAACGGCATGATTTTATTCTGCGGATTGCTATACATGATATTTCAGCGATATTATCCGCAGCGCCGGGTAATACCAATCGCCGGATTTATCCTGGCTCTGGCCATAATATCGGGCAAGCTGTTTGCGTTTGTTCTGGCCGTGCCGATCGGACTGGTTATACTGGTCGAGAACCGGCAGGAATTTTTCAGGGAATTAGGTGTGTTTCTTATCAGTCTGATCATATCTCTGGCAGTAATTTCGGTTTTATTCTACGGCAGTGCTATTGGCGTGGTTTATAATTATCTGAGTGAACAGACGGTCGGGATGTATGGTTTTCCCGATTCGTTGAAATCGCCCCTGAATTTTCTGGAACGGTACGTCACCTTCGCTGGCGATTCCCGGTTTTTTAATTTCTCACCGTTTTTCCTGACATTGGGATTGTTATCGATTCTGGGGCTGATATTTAGTACCAATTTGAAAGCCCGCCTTCGGGCCGATAGAGCCTTGTGCTTCAATCTCGGCTGGTTTCTGGCCGGTTTCTTCCTGCTGATGGTGGTCAATTACCGGCCGCTCCGATATCAACTTTTTTTACTTCTACCGCTGGCCGGGATTATCTCCTCGATGGCAACTCGATCAGATGAAAAACCATCCGTGGCCAAAACCGGCTGGTTAAGGGCCGTTTTTACGTTGCTTCTAATCTGGTATCTGATAGTTCAGGCGGCGGTGACTATTTATCTTCGTCTTGACGGAACATTATTGGAGTATACCGTCTGCTGGTATTTATTTATTCCGGCGGTATTATCGACCGGATTGATTCTATGGCGCCGGAATATAACTCTCCGGGGATTGTTTTTCCGCAATTACCTTTTTATGATTTTGATAATTCTGGCCGTGATACAGCAGGGTTGGTGGCTGGGTCGCTGGTATGAAACGAAAAGTTATTGCCTGAAACAGGCGGGCGAGGATGTGGCTCGGTATGCAGGGGATGGGGCGGTGATAGCGGGACCATACGCCCAGGCGGTGACCATCGACAATAATTTAAAGTCTTTCGTTTATATGTTCGGACTGGCCAACAAGGAACCGGACCTGTTTGCTCGTTTTCCTATCACGCATCTGGCAATGGATATCAGTAACTGGGACAAGGCGGTGGGGGATTATCCTTATCTGCTGAAATCATCACGGGTTGCCCAGTACTGGATACGGGATATCGAATTGAGTCTGATTCGGGTTTACGGCGCTGTGCCATCGCCGCCGGGATGTCACTATGAGTTGACCGACTATGAAAAAGCCCAGGAATTTTATATTCGGGCGGGTGATCCCGACAGTATTTATTATTATACCTCAAGATTTTATGCAGTTCACCCGAAAAGCAAAGCCGGTTTGAAACTTCTTGGAAATTATTATATGGCGAAAGGGGCGGTTTCCAGCGGATTTTCCATGATCGATCGGCTGATTGCTTTATATCCCGACGATTTTTCGACTTATTTCGATAAAGGCCGGGCCAATTACCTGTTTTACCTGACCAATGGCACTCCGCAATTTTTAAAGGAGGCCGATCGTTATTTTGGCCTGGCAACAGAGCGCAACCCCTATATCGAAAAGGATATCGAGTATGCTAAAAGGCATGCCGACAGTCTGGTCAACCGCCGGCGGTAATTAATTGTAATGTTGGTTCTCTCAATTGCCGCTGCTATCGGGAAGGGGTGACCATTCACCGATATGCTCGGTGACAATTTTGCATGGTCCCCGAGACTGCCATATTTCATTGGAATTGTAATTCCATTCGAGAAACTCCGAACCTCCGCCGCCGATGGTCGTAATCAGGAACCGATTATCGAGGTAGCCGATGGCCGAAGCCTGATTGGCCGGAGAATCGCTGTCGCCGCCGGAGGGATCAATGGGAATCCAGCCATAGTTGGGCAGGTACACCTCGACCCATCGATGAAAGACATCATCGGTCGAAGCATCATCACCACGAATAACCACCGAGCCGGCGTAACGGGCCGGGAGACCGGCGGCGCGGCACAGGGCGATATAGACGAAGCTGTACTCCGAGCAGGAACCATTACCGCGTTTGAGAACAGTCGGAGCGACATTCCATCCCCCGGCCAGCTCATATTTCATATTGGCGATCAGATAATTGAAAATCCGGCGGGCAATCCAGTAGCAGTTGGTCTCGTCGCCGACAATGCTTTCGGCGGTTTTCTTAATATAGTCATCATCGACCCAGTACTTGGAGCCATCGATCAGGTACAGCTTTTTTATATCCGCGGGTATCTGGTTTAAATTTCCGACTTTATCGGGGTGGATATAGAACCTGGTGCGGTACAATTCGGCCCGGGCGGTCATTGAAACCGTAACGACTTCTCCGGCCGGGATATCCCGATAATGGTAATGAGCTACCTTCTGGCCCCACTGGTCCTCGCGATAATCATCCGGCGGCGGATTGAAGACCAGGGTGTCGAGTAATTTCTGGAAAGGAAGATCGCGGGGAAGGGCAATATAGATATCCAGGTCGGTTAACGATCCGGGACCGTAGTTGCGGACCTGGTGGCTGTACTCCAATATTTCCTTTTTGCCGTCAAACTGCCTGAACAGGGAAGTGTCATCGACGACAATCTTATAGAGGCTATCGCTCTGGTAATCGACATTCCAGAGGAAGCGGCCATCGTAAGCGATTCCCCTCGGGTATTTGGAAGGGGATTCGAAATTCATGACAACCTCGCCATTATCCGGCGTAACCATGTAAATCATATCGCGGAAACGATCCGAGACCCAGAGATATTTACCGTCAAAAGCCAATCCCTGCGGAGTTCCAGAGGGCGCCTTTATTTCGGACATGGTAGTCCCATCCTCGGTAGAAATCCGGTAAATTTTATCATCCTGATAATCAGCCACCCAGAGATATTGCCCATCCCAGGCCAAACCCTGGGGTGAATTACAGGGGACATAGATGGTTTTTTCAACAATTCCCGTGGCCGGATTTAATTTCAGCGCGACCCCTTCTTCGATATCCAGCACCCAGAGTCGGTCGCCTTCGGCTGTTAAACCCTCGACTCGAAAACCAGGAGATTCAAGGGCTTTGACAACATTCCCATCGCCAGGATCAATCATATAGAGGGAATCGGTCTTACGATCGGCCAGCCAGAGATTTTTACCATCGAAGGCCAGACCGGTGGGACAACTTCCCGGGGTCGGGAATTGAATAACAACATCGCCCGGAGCGGCTTTGGCGAGGCAATCGGCCAATACGATAAATAACGCCAATGAATAAAGGGCGTACTTATAGAACCTCACACAAACCTCCTTAAAATTAGAGAATGAAAAAGGCCTTTCGGTTTACCTGGAAAAGAGATGTGTGAATTCATCGTAGGTGATGACCGGCCAGGTTTCGGTTTCCAGGACTCCGATATTATTGATTTCGGAGGCAACCCGAAAGGCAATTGTCTGATCGACGGCGTCGAAAACAGCCAGGTAATCAAAACGGCCGAGAGTGGCATAAAGATCGTCAACCTTGACATTATTTCGGCTGAAAACCTCCAGCGAATCACTAATCTGGGCCGAGAGATCAGGGTGTTGTTTCTTGGCGCCGGGGTTAATTTTCATTGCCATAATAAATGTGGCCATGAGACTACCTCCCCTTGTTGATTCTACTAAAAATATACGAAAGGGTCAAACGAGGTCCAAGTAAAATATTTGGTCTGGAAAGAGTGATTATAATCAGGGCATGAAGTCGGCAAATTGGCGGGTGTAATTGGCGTATTTGCTTTTATAGACGACGAAGATATCATCGAATTCCGGCTTTTTGCAATAAACCCGGCTACCCTCGGCATTGATCTTTGCGAAGGTCAGCTGATGAGTCGAACCATCGGTCAGGGTGACTTTCAAAATCAGTGAGGGATTTGCAAAATCAATCAGGCCGCTGTCGGCGGCATTGGCAAAATCAACGGCATCGATCCGGACAATGGCCCCGATAAATGATTCGGCCTTCATGGAGTCGGCCGTCAGGCTGTCCTGATAGGGCTGTTTGGAGATATACCAGAGGGAATCATGGAATGAGAGGCGGTAAGCTTTATCCGGATAGGCTATATCAACCGAGGCAATGGAACCGGGGATAAAGGAGAAAATGGTTTTATCGTACCATTGGGTGCGTTTGCGATCAAAAACATAACGAATCAGTCCATTGGCCAGATAGACCTGGTCGGAACCGGGAATCCGCACATATGTATGGGCGTAATCGACCGATGGTTTACCGGTAATAACCGAGGCCAGCAGATTATCGTCATGATAGAAACGGATCAGGATACCCGAGGCGGTATCGACCTGGAATTCCGTTTGACGTTCCGGATTTTCAGAAATAACATCACCAACCACGATCCCAGCGCCATTATTTATTATATTTTTCATGGCCATACTGTCGGCCCGCCGGGGAAGAGAATCGTGAAGATACCAGTAAGCCTGGTCGCGGGTGAATTCCAGGGTGTCATCGGGTTTTTCAATGACAATTCGGTTGACATCGGGAGCGGACAGATTTAAAAAGTTTTCGACCGTGCGCCCGGCCATCTGGCGGTTTTCCATTCTATTTTGAACCAGCCAGGCGATAAGGATGATGATAAGAACTATGAGGGGTATCAGAAGCCGTTTCATAAGCCCGCCTTTTTCCTCCCGGCCCGTTTGAACTGCCAGCGGAAAATACCGAAAAGAACCACTACCAGGGGCATGGCAAACATATTGACATATTTGACAATCTTCTTGGTGCCATCGGAGGTAACTTCCAGCAATCGGGCTGTGGCCTGTTTGGAGCGGATGGAAATCAATCCTTTATCCTGAGTAAGCCAATCGGCGATATTCAGTAGAATCACGAAACTGGTGGAATTGCGCCGGTAATCATCCATGATAAAGGATCCGTTGCCAATAACCACCACCCGGGAATCCTCGACAGAATCGATTTTATCCGGGAGGGTATCGGTACTGACGGTATCGACTCCTGAAAAAGCCGGGATGGATTTATCGTTGAAATAGCTGTCGAATTGCCCGGTTATAACGGCACCCAGGGGGAGATTTTTCATGGTAAAATCGCTTTCCTGGTATTTCTTTTCCGGGGAAATATCGACCGGGATGGTGCGGATGCCGGAATGTTCGGAACTGGTGAAGATAACCTGTTTGGTATTCTGAGTTTCATCGGGGTTGAAGATAACCGGGCTGATAAACAGTACTTCGAAAGTTTTCAGAGCCTTGACGATCGGATTTTCCGGGTTAAACCCGGTGATAGCCAGGAAAAAGGGATAATAAACCATGCTCTGCATCTGGAACTGGCCCATATCCCGCATGACGGGAACCATTTTGCACTGCTGATCGATAACCAGGTTTTGCTGGACGGCCACGCCATAGTGATACATCAGACTGTCCAGCCCGCTTTCCACCGGCAGAACCAGGGATTTCTGGACATCGACCCGGAACTTGTCGATCAGGAAAGCCAGTTTACCGCCGCGCATGAGGAACTGGTCCACCAGATAGGTTTCCCATTCGTTGAATGCGGTTCTGGGATTGACAATAAAGAGAACTTCGACCTCCGGGGGGATGGTTTTCATGTTGGCCAGATTAAGATACTGAACGCGGAATTCTTTCTGGAGCAGTTGATTGGCCCAGTTCAGGCCGGTGGACATATCCGGTTCTTCGTGTCCGGTGGTGAAAGCGATGGTCGGAATTCGGGAGAGGGTCAATTTATTGATGGCTCGCGACAGGTCGTACTCGAGATTGCCGGTATTTTCGATAAAGGGAATCACTTCCTGGCGATCACCGTAAATCAGAACGACGCCTTTGTACCCTTTGATATATTCGGTTTTATCGTTCCGGTAGACATTGAACTGAAGCGGAGGAATACGGAAACCCATAGCCTCATCTTCCTTGTCCTCCTTAACCGGATCGATGAATTCGTACTTGAGGTAACCATGCGAATAGGCCTTATAATCGTCGAGCAGATCTTTCAGATAACGGGCATCACCATTATGCGGGGCCGGGAGGTCCTCGGTAATATAGGCCTTGACAGTCAAGCGATCGTTAAGCCGCCCGACCAGAGTCCGCGAAGCGTCCGAAAGGGAATAGATCTGGTTGTCGGTCAGGTCGGCTCGCGAGAACAGGTTGATGGAAATCAGGTTGATAATAACCAGAATCGCCAGAACAATAATAATCAGCAGACCGGCGGTTGATTTGGTTTTGACTTCCCTGGCCATTACTTCCACTTCCTACTTTCGAGCGATTGAACGGTTAAAAACAGAAACAAAAACATCAGGGACAACAGGTAAAAGACATCGCGGCTGTCGATCACGCCGCGGGCCATGTTGTTGTAATGGTAGTCTATGGAGAGGAATTCCAGGAGATTGGCCACGAAACCGGGGAAGAAGAAGATTATTTTATCCAGGACATAAAAGAAAAATATAATCACAAAGGAAACAATGAAGGCCACAATCTGATTCTGGGTCAGGCTGGAGGTGAAGGTTCCGATGGTCAGATAGACGCCAACCACCAGGAACAGACCGATATAACCGCCCATGGCGGCCCCGAAATCGGGCTCGCCGAGGGCGTTAATCGAAAAATAGTGGATCAGAGTCAGCAGCAGGGTAATAACGACCAGCAGATAGGCGGAGAGGAATTTCCCCAGCACCAGTTGCCAGTCCTTGATCGGAAGGGTCATCAGAAGTTCGATTGTCCCCAGCCTCTTTTCCTCGGAAATAAGGCGCATCGACAGGGCCGGTATAAAGAACAGCAGAATAAACTTAATAATGCCGAACAGACCGCGCAAATCGGCGGTATTATTCAAAAACATTCCGGTCGCAAACTGCCAGCCGGCAATCAACAGGAAGAGAGTGATGACCACATAGGCGACGGGTGAATCAAAATAGGAGCGGAATTCCTTTTTGGCCAGGACCAGTATCTGTTGCATCCTATTCTTCCTTTCGGGTCAGCTTGCGGAAAATATCTTCAAGAGAGGTAACCTCGCGGGACATTCCCAGCATAACCGTTTCATTGGCGATACAGAGCCGGAAGATATCTTCCCGGGGGTCAACATCCTTAACAGCTTCTATTTCCACCTCGGCCAGATTATCGGTGATACGGCGGAGGTTGATTATTCTTTCCACACCCGCGATGGTCTGGACCTTTTCCGCAAAATCGGAGATGTTATTTTTGATCTGGACATGAATCCGGTCTTTGCCCTCGAAGGAAGCTTTCAATTCGTCCGGGGTGCCATCGGCAACAATTTGCCCCTCGCTGATAATCAGGACGCGATTACAGGTGGCTTCGACTTCGGGCAAAATATGTGAGCAGAGAATAATCGTTTTATTGCGGCCGAGTTCTTTGATCAAGTTTCTTATTTCGATAATCTGATTGGGATCGAGTCCCACCGTTGGTTCATCGAGAATCAGGATTTCAGGATCATGCACCAGCGCCTGAGCCAGGCCGACCCGCTGGCGGTATCCTTTTGACAACTCGCCGATTTTTTTATGGGTTACCGACTCAAGACCGCAGATTTCGATTACTTCATTAATCCGCTGGCCGTTGGCCGCGGCGCTATCGCGTCTCATGGCCTGCATAAAGCGAATATAGTCAACGGTATTCATATCAAGGTAAAGCGGCGCGCTTTCCGGAAGGTAACCGATTCGTTTGCGAACTTCCAGGGAGTCGGTCAGAACATCGAAATTGTCGACCAGAACTGTTCCTGAGCTGGGGGAGAGGTAACTGGTGATGATCCGTACGGTAGTTGTTTTGCCGGCCCCGTTGGGACCCAGAAAACCAACCACGGTTCCTTTTTCTATTTCAAAGGAGACGTTTTTAACAGCCGCTGTGGCGCCGTAATATTTGGTTAAATCCCGGACGGAAATCATAACTAAAAATCGCCTTAATTATTGCGAAGACCCAAAATATATAAATAAGTTGTTTTGTCAAGTTTTCAAATTTGATTTTACCAGAATGATGTGAAACGGTTCCCGAAAATTAAAAAATCCTCGCGCAGGCCGCGGGGAATTTTAAAAATATCAGGGAATTCACGTAATTTAATAAAATCCCATGACTTCAAAAAACGTATGACTGGAATTTGCCTTAAGCCAGCTTGGTACCAAAAAGATTTTCCACCGATGATTTATCAAAAAGGGCAATTATGGTGCCCATTATGAAAAACTCGGTTATATCAAAATGGGTATTGGCACAGATGGCATAAAGTTCTTTGCCGGAATTGGCCGAGCCGGCAATACGGCGGTCGAGCAATTCGGAAAGAGTGCATTCGAGATATTCGGGAACACCAAATTTAAAATGGTCATTGAGAATTTCCGACCAGGAACCAACCAGGCTGTTGAGAACAATATTGCCGACTTCGGTGACTGTTTCTCTTTTGCCCGATTGAATTTCGGCGGTATCATTCAAGTATTGGTTGAGGCGATGGGTTAGAAGCAAACCGCTGTAATTGGAGAGAACCAGGATTGCCTCACCCTGTAAATTACCCTTAAAATTCTCCGTTACGGAGATAATCCGTTCATCCTTGAAAATCTCCATCTGTCCGTGAATTTCGCCGGCCCGGAAAATATCAACTTCCGGGACCGTCAGATTCACCCTGGCCCCGACCAGTTCGCTCAGAACCACACAGGCTCTCCCGATGCCGATATTCATGATTTCGACCATGTAGTCTTTTCGCGCTGTATCCATGATGTCTCTCACAATTTTGGCGTGGATTTCAGACAATTTGTCAGAGCGTTCTTAAGATCGTCCGTTTTAAAGGGTTTGTTAAGAAAGGCCGCGGCTCCAAGCTGGGCGCACTGTTTTTTAGTTTCGCCCTGGATATCCGAGGTGATGACAATTACCGGAATGTCCTGATTGAGGTTTTTAAGATTACCCAGAAATTCAATTCCATCCATCTCCGGCATATTGAGATCGACCGTAATGCAATCCGGTTTTACGGAGTCGATAAGGGTCAATCCTTGCTGTCCATTTTCGGCTTCGGCGGCCTTATGTCCGAGACTGGTAACCGCCCGGGCAATCCACTTCCGCTGAAAACTGGAATCGTCAATAACCAGAATTTTAGCCAAGATTACTCTCCTTACTTTCTAATACAAATCAGTAAATCTGGGACATAATATCCCGGCCTTTTTTCAAGAATTGGTTTTTCCGTTTACCCGGTAGAATGGTAATTTCCGGTTTTGTTTGTAAAATCAGGTTTTCTTTTGGACCTCCGGGTTGTCGAAAAATCCGACAATTCAATTTGGCTATAACCAATTATCGGTTTCCGGGATTTTTTCTTGATGGGTTTGGGACCCAAAGATAAAATAAAAAAGCCGAGGGGTTTGAATATGATCACCCCGGCTGAGATTGTCTAATATTTCAACAGGTCCTTTATTGCCTCAACAACGTCAGACGTTTGCGGCAGGCAGATTTCATCGCCATCCTTACCATACGCCACCCGGCAATCCTGGGCATGTAGAACTTTAACCGGGGCATCCAGGTAATCGAAAAGGTGTTCGGCGACATGGGCCGCAAGGGTGGGTCCGACGCCCCCATAAAAGCGATCCTCAGAGACAATCAGAACCCGGGAGCATTCTTTAACGGCCTCATCAATCGCCTCGAAATCAATGGGTTTAACAGTGCGCAAGTCCAGCACCCGGATTTTTATTCCGGATTCATCCAGAATTTCGGCGGCTTTCATCGACATTGGCAGTTGAATGCCATAACTTATTATAAGAGCATCAGTTGCCTCAGGATGGAAGATTCTCGCCCGGCCAAATGGGATTAATTCTTCAAGCGGAGGATATTTGGCCAGAATGTTGTATCCTTCCCAGTCCCGCCGGTTATAAAGAGCGACAGCCTCGCAGTGCAGGACCGGATCGCCGCAGACAAAAGCCGTTCGGAGTAATCCGGCGGCATCGGCGGCATTGCTCGGCACCAGGACATGCAATCCGGGGATATTTATGAAAGCTCCCAGGTTGGCCTCGGAATGCCACATGGCCCCGGCGCCCTGTTTATAACCACCGTAAGAGGTTCGGATAATGATCGGGAGATTGATTCTGGCATTGGAACGCTGATGAGCCGAGGCGATACGGTCTTTAAGCTGCTGGTATCCGGGGCTCATATAATCAATAAACTGGATTTCCGGGAATGGTATCCGGCCCTGGTAAGCATGGCCGATGGCTCTGCCAAGAATTCCGGCCTCATCGAGAGGAGTGTTGAAAATTCTTTTTGGTCCGAAGGCCCGCTGAAGATTCTGGGTGGCCAGAAAAACCCCGCCCTTGCCCTTCAAATGGTTGATGACTTTTTCGCCTTTGATAAAAGTTTCGACCGGGAAATCGGCAACGTCCTGACCGAACAGGAGAGTGTCTTCGGACAGGATAAAAAAGTCAAACAGAGAGTAATTGATAGCTTTCCGAAGGGTCATCGGGGGCTGGTCCTCGGGGAGATTATAAGAGTCCAGAATTCCCCGGGCGGCCAGTTCTTTATACTTTTCGATACGCAGGTTCTTTTTCTGCGAGATAATCTTTCGCCATCTGGTTTCGGCGGTTTCAGGGTGATAGCTGTAAACCTTTGAAAGGACATCCTCGGGTTTCTTTTCGTGAATATCGGAAGTAACCTCATTCGATACGCGCCTGACCTCATTGTCGACCTCATCGAAAATCTTGATGATTTCATCGATCGTAAAAACGCCATCAGCGATGAAAGTCTGGGCCGCCTTACGGAGAGGATCGTTTTCGATATGGTAATTCTGCATCGCCGATTCCATGTAATGAGACTGGTCGTCGGAACCGGAATGGGATTCGAGACGAACGACTTTGACATTGGCAATAACCGGCCCCTGCCCGGAGCGGACATAATCAATCAGCCCTCGTAATTCCCGGATCGATTCCTTGATATCGGTGCCATCGAAATCGGCGATTTTAAGCCCGAACCGGCGATATCCTTCATATGGTGTGGTGGGATTGCCTTCGGGGAACTGCTCATTAACACTGGTAGCGATGGCCCAGCCGCAGTTATAAATGGCAAAAATATTGGGGGTTCGATTGAAGACGGAATAGAAAACCGCCCGGCCGAATTCGGGGGATGAGGTAGCACCTTCGCCAATAGAACAGTACACCACGGCCAGGGAATCAAACCGGCCGCCGGGAAAGCCGGTATCGCCGGAAATGCGAAGATCGCAATGAATGGCATCACCCAACCCGGCCGCTTCCAGGGCATGGGACCCGGTCGGTGAAGCCTGGGGCATGATGGCCAGTTCGGGGTAGTTGGAATGAGCCGGCTGTAACATGCCACCGGTTGCCTGACCGCGGCGGTCACCAACGGCTTCGTATATTTTTTCTTTGATGGAAACCCCGCGATGCATATCGAAAGCTTTATTGCGGTAATAGCCGACCTGGGGATCGTTTTTCTCCAGAAGCTGGGCGGCCACGACATCGACCAATTCCTTGCCGCCGCAACCGATAACGAATTTGCATAATCCTTTTCTGAGGAGCAGTTTTTCTTCGAGTTCAATCCGCCTGGCCAGAACCATGGAGCGGTACATCAGCCGCAGACTCTCACGCTCCAAGCCGCCGTATTCATCGAAATCCGGCTCTTTTGTCGTTTCCGGCTCAATAAGGTCTTTTATCCAATCTCTAACCTCGTAATAGGCCAAATCTATCCTCCATCTTCCTTTTTATCGAGCGTAACAATATTCTACGTTGCCGATTTAAGCTATATTGGCCGGGCAGGCAAGTAAAGGCAAAAATATGGAATGGTGATATCCGAAGTCCGGCCATCAGCTTTTCAGAAAGGGATTAAATGAAGAATAATACCTTCGGGATCACGCAAATAATAATTATGTAAGGAAGGTCCAGAAGTCAACTCCTCGCATCCGGAGCAAATTAGTCGTGAAACGGCGGCGGGAATATCATCGATCCTTAATTCTATAACAGGTCCAATTCGTCCGGTTTTATCGGGCAGATGAGGAATCCGGGGCAAAGGTGCGGCAATTAATTCGTCGAGGCGGAGAATTTCAAAACCCATAACATCGCTATAAAGATTAATGGCTTTCAGGATGGTATGAGTCGGAAATATCCTTAAAGGAAAGATTGGCTTGTCAATATCTTCCTCCGTTTTTTGATCTATATCAAACAAGAAAGAAATTTTAATATAATAAATACCTCAGATGATGGCAAGTTCAAAGGTTACAACTATTTATTGACAAAGCCGTGATTTTTATTAACTTATATAAGTTACTGTTTACCGGTCCGTTATAATGACGAACTACCGACCGCTTTGTTTAACCATCTTGAGAGAGGCTTGTCATGAATAATTCCAGGGCTGTGGCCGTGCCGACCAAATATGGAATGATTTCCTTTTGGTTATTGATATCGATCTTATTGCTGTTGCCGGGAGTCATCCGGGCGGTTGATTTTAATATAAATGATGAAGCCGCCAGACAAGCGTACATCCGCAGTATCCCGCGGACCATCTGGCCCGAGCAGGATGGCAAAAAACCGACCACGTATGAGCAATGGCAGGCGCGAGTCGGGAAGTCGGGAGCATTTACAATTGAACTGATAAGTGAATCAAAAACGGCTCTCAAGGGGGATCCGGTCGGGTTTGCAATCATTGTCAACACCGCTCTTTATCCCGGCATTGAATCATCAATCGATCAATATATTATCGATTTGACGGCGGATGTTTACGATGTCAAGCTGTTCACCTCGGAGGGAGGAACACCGATGCAATTTCGGCAGTTTCTTCAGACGGAGTACGCCGAAGGGATGGAAGGGTGTCTGCTGATCGGTGATCTTCCGGTAGCGTGGTATGAGACTTACTGCTGGGATGAATATGATTCCTTTCCATGCGATTTATACTATATGGATTTGGACGGTGAATGGGGTGATGACGACAGCGATGGCCTGTTCGATTCTCATTCCGGGGATCGTGTTCCGGAAATCTGGTTGGGACGCCTGACGGCTTCCACTTTGGCTTATGGCGGAGCGGGAGAAGCGACCCTGGTTAATAATTATTTCGTCAAGAATCACAATTACCGGACCGGGCAGTCAAGTTTGCGGTTTCGCTCGCTGGCCTTTATTGATGATGATTGGGAAAGTGCCGCGCCGGATTGGGCGGGGGCCCTCGGACAGGTCTATGATACCCAGACTGTATATACCAGCGGCGCGGCGACAGTCGATTATAATTATGAAGCGGAGCTGGCAAACAATTACGAGGCGATTCTTCTTTGTTCTCATTCCAGTCCCAACTGCCATTATTTTAAAATCGGCAATCAATGGACCGGGGGGACGACCTGTTATGATGAAGTCACAACGATCGATCCGCAGGTGTATTTCTATAACCTGTTCGCCTGTTCCAATGCCCGCTATGTGGAATACGATTACATGGGTGGGTGGTATGTTTTCTGCGACACTTACGGCCTGGCCAGTGTGGGCAGTACCAAAACCGGATCGATGCTTTATTTCGAGTATTTCTACGGGCCCTTCGCGATGGGCCGGACCTATGGCGAAGCCTTCCATGACTGGTTTACGGTCGTGAATGGCTGGGGTTTTGACCAGGAGATGCTATGCTGGTTTTACGGGATGACCCTGTGCGGTGATCCAACCCTGAAGCATTCCGGTTCGGTCCCGGTGTCGATAACCATAACTTCAGTTGCAAATGGTACCATGAATGTTGCCTACATTGATACTCTTGAGGCTGAAGGCGGATATCCGCCGTACGTCTGGTCGGTTATTTCCGGGCAATTACCGGATGGGCTGGATTTGAATGCTCTATCCGGGATTATTTCGGGGGTCCCGACTGCAGTGGGGACTTTTGAATTTACCATCCAGGCCCTGGATTCAAAAATTCCCCCCAATACCGATACGCAGGAATATAGTATTGAGATCAACATGATATGCGGTGATGCCAATGGATCGGGGGGGATAAATATTCTCGATGTCACTTTCCTGATTGCCTATCTGTACACCGAAGGTCCGGACCCGGTCCCATACATAATTGCCGACACCAACGGATCGGGGGCGGTGAATATTCTCGATGTCACTTATCTAATAAATTATCTTTATAAGAGCGGTCCGGCGCCGTTATGCGACTGACGGACCATATCGACAGATAAATGTTCATTATAGAAACCATGACCGCGGATGATATCCCATTCGCGGTCGGGCTGACCGATTTCGAAAAATGGGGCTACCTGCCATCCGATTTTGAAAGACTTATCGATCTTAGCCCGGAAGGATGTTTTGTAGCCGTTAGCGACGACCATCCGTCCGGAATAATCACGACAATTTCATACGGCGATTATGGCTTCATGGGAACGCTGATTGTCTCGGCAAGCGAGCGGGGTAAAGGCATTGGCGAAAAATTATTGCGTCGGGCAATCGAGTATCTTCAGAACAAAGGTGTCAAAAGTATCGAACTGGATGGTGTTTTCGCGGCGGTATCGTTATATCGCCGGTATGGCTTTCAGGATAAGTACCTTTCAATCCGAATGAGTCGTAAACCCGGCATAGGTAAGGCTGTTCTGGGATCCTGCCCGCCTGATCTTCTCGGGCAGATTATTGCCTTCGATCGGGAGAAGACCGGATTAAACAGGAGGAAATTGCTTGTCCGGTATTTTGAGGAGACGCCGGATATGATATATGCCGTCCGGAAACGCCGGGTGACTGCCTATGCCATTGTCAGGACGCGGGCGAATAATTGTCTTTCTGTCGGTCCCGTGGTGGCCGAGAAGATGGCCGATGCCGAAACTCTGCTGGCGGCGCTGATTAATAAATTCGGATCTCAGGCAATTTCTATCGGGATACCGGATATCATGCATAAAATACCGGAATTTCTGGCCGGACAGGGATTTGTGTATAATGCGCCATCGTTGAGGATGTATCTTGGGGAGCGGCGGGATTATGAAAATCATGTTTTCGGGATTTTCGGCCCCGAGAAGGGCTGAATACGGCGAAAAGGTGACTCCAATAGGATAAGCCACCGAGCGGGATCGAACCGCTGACCTGCTGATTACGAATCAGCTGCTCTACCATCTGAGCTACGGTGGCCTGCAGGTGCCAATTTAATCATATCGGCCCAAAACGCAATAAAAATATTCGGCTATCCGGCCCTTCGATATTTCAGGAAAATGGTTGACTTATAACGGCTTATTGTTTTGCCCGGGGATTTGCAGGGGTGATTGTGGATAAAACCCTTAACATCTCGTAATAAAAATTATATTTTGCGCTTGAGAATGCGATAAAAGGTTCTTGTTCCTGCGGATCAGCTATTGATCAAGAGGAACCTTCGGTGGGTTTAAATTCCGCAAGCCACATCCCCGTTTTTTAATCATTTTTGCTATTAATAAATTCTGATCATGAAAAAAGTACGGTGAATACGGGATTTTTGGATATGGAGTGAGATTATGTGCAGGAAGTTGATTTTTGGTATTGTTTTGGCGGTCGTACTCTGCGGCGGAATGGCCGCGGCGATGGCTATATATGTGGATATTCCTCCTCACTGTTTATGAGATGATGCCGGAACAATGAGGCTCCGGGCTAATATGTTATTTTATGTCGACATAGGTGTTTATAATAGCGGGGAAGGTGATATAAACAGGTTGGATACTCAAATGGCCATCAGATTGTATGGTGCTGGAAACGTTACCAATATAATTCATGTCGACAAAGGGTATTCACTTACTCCCGGCAGCGATCCATCCGACGGCAGTATTCATTTGTTGAATGGTTATGAAACCGGCGGTTTTTGGAATATAATCAATGCTGTTTCTTTCTATAATTGGGACGGCAATTTTGCCCGATACGCTTTTACATATCGGCTCAGGGAATCCTGGCTTTCCTGTGGGTCATATTGGACCCAGTGGCTATGCACGAATGCGCCTTTATTTACTTATACCGATGGGTTACTTGCAAACCGGGACCTTATGTACTGATGCCTGCACTGAAATAAATACCCCGACAGGATTCTTTGGTTGGCTATTCGATGATCCGCAACCCGAATGGGTTTCCGCTTGCTGGTCGGTTAAAGAAAGCATTGTTATCATGTACGATGTGAATAGCGATGGAAATACTAATATTCTGGATGTCACATTTCTGATCAAATATTTGTATAAAAATGGTCCGCCGCCTGTATTGTTTAATGGCGGTGATGTGAATTGCGATGGGAAGGTCAATATTCTTGATGTGGCTTTTCTTCTAAAATACATATACTGATGTGTGAAATTAACTAAAGTGGTTTGAAGTTATCCAGCATTCGGCCACATACACTTCGGTGATGCTTTATATGGCGGGTGATTTGGCGCAGAAAAATCTCAATGCCAAGGCAGGGGAGTTGTTTGAGTGGCTGAGAACGGTGATAGAGGAAGAGGGCGAAAGGCCCTGCCATTACTCGGAAGATTGAGCGATCGGTAATCAATAAAAAATGGCGCCCCCCAGAATCGAACTGGGGACACACGGATTTTCAGTCCGTTGCTCTACCAACTGAGCTAGGGCGCCGTTATCCATAAAAATCGGATTTTGCTAATTAATTCTTTTTTCGACCGATGTCAACCTATTTTTAGGCTTTGAAATAATGTTTCCGGACCTGCGGAAGCAGGATGCCCACCAGTCCGAATATGGCCAGGAGGCCCCAGATAATACCGTAGATGTCGGTATATTTGAAGGCTGACCAGACGACCACGAATGACATTACCGCCAGTAAACCGTACCATCCCCAGAGACGTTTATTACGGAATCCGATGGCCATTGTCAGGACGATAAAGCCATAAACCAGGATGACCAGGTTTTGCTGAAAATCCTTGTAGGTACGATCAAGGATGGAAAGAATGATACTGATCGATCCCCAGATCAAATAGGTTGCGGCCAGGACGGCTCCAAACCAGAAAATGATATTGATTTCGAGGGGCGGCTTTTCGGTTTTCGGGTGCGGTTCGGGTTTTGCCGCGCCCGTCTTTTTACCTTTGGACATGTCAGACCTGCTTTTTGGTTTTATATTCGCCCAGCAATCCGGCTCCGATAAAGCCGGCATCATTACCCAGTTCGGCTTTGAGAATTCTCAGATTCTCGGTGGCGGCCCCGAAAGCCCGCCGTCTGATCTCCGCGCCGACAGTTTCGATAAAACCGGCACCGCCATCTATTATACCGCCGCCCAGCACCAACGCTTCAGGATTAAGCAAATTAATAACACCGGAGAGTCCGGCTCCAAGTATTGTAGCGGTTTCCTCGATCACACTCAGGGCGATTTCGTCACCCTTGCGGGCTGCGGAAAAGAGCTTGCGGATATTGAGATTTTTGGGTTCGCCGTTTAAAACATCCTGTAAAATATCGCTTATACCATCCTTAATTCTGGATTCGGTTCGGGCGATTATGGCCGCCGATGAGCAAAGGGCTTCGAGACATCCACGGTTACCGCACAGACAGGCGGGGCCGTTGTAATCGATGACCAGGTGGCCGATTTCACCGGCCGAGAAACTGCTTCCGCGCCAGATATCGCGGTCGATAATAACGGCGCCTCCGATTCCGGTTCCGACGGTGATACAGATAGCTGAATTGAACCTCCGGAGAGCCCCGAAACGGAGTTCGGCCAGGGCCATAGCGTTGGCATCGTTATCGACATAGACGGGCATATTAAGATGGGAGCTCAGATGACTGCCGATCGGAGTCCCCGGCCAGTCAGGAATATTGGGCGAGGCGCCTTTGACCTCCCCGGTGATATTGTCGATCGTTCCCGGGGAACCCACTCCCAGCCAGCGAACCGGCAAATCCTCCTCGGCCGCCCGATAGAGCAGATTTTCCGCGATATTGGTAACCAGGTGAAGAAGCGGTTTGGCTCCTTTTTCGACCATGGCCGGTTTCTGATCCCGGAAAACCACTTGTCCGGTGGAATCAACCAGACCGTATTTTATATTAGTCCCGCCGATATCAATACCGGCGTAGTATTCGGATTCACTCATGGCAACAAATCAGTTAAAAATCATTACTTAAAGGATTATATCAAACATTTTGAAGTCTGATGTTTACTGCCGGTCACTTTCGGGAATTAAAGGCCTCGACTCCATGCTTGAGAATTTTCATAGCGTCTTTTAAATCATCGGTATTTAACACGTATGCAATCCGGCATTCGTTTTGACCCATACCCGGAGTGGCATAAAATCCCGGTCCGGGCGCCACCATCACGGTTTTACCCTTTTCATCGAAATCGGTCAACATGAAAGCGGCGAATTTTTCGGCATCATCGACCGGCAGTTTAGCCATAACATAAAACGCTCCGCCGGGATTGATGCACACGGTTCCCTCGATTTTCATCAAGCCCTCATAGACCACATCGCGGCGTCTTTTGTATTCCCCGATCATTTTTTCAAAATAGGTGTCGGGCAGTTCATAGGCCGCCGCCGCCCCGACCTGTTCCAGAGTGGGGGAGCAGAGCCGGGCCTGACCAAGATGCAGAGCGGCCGTGTAAACCTCTTTATTTTTGGTTATCAGGTTACCCACCCTGGCGCCGCAGGCCGAATAGCGCTTGCTGATGGAGTCGAGCATAATGGCCCGGTCAGCGATGTCCTTCAGCGACAATATTGAAATATGATGGCCTTCGTAAATGAATTCCCGATAGACTTCATCCGCCAGTAAAAAGAGGTTGTGTTTCAGGACCAGTTGGCGGAGGTTTTCCAGTTCATCGGAAGTATAAACCGTCCCGGTGGGATTGTTGGGATTGCAGTACATGATACCGCGGGTCCGGTCGGTAATGGCTTTTTCTATTATCTCTTTTTTCGGCAGATGAAAACCATGTTCGGCGTGGGTCGCCAGAGGAATCAGTTTTATCCCGACCTGAATGGCAAAACCGTTGTAATTGGTATAAAAGGGCTCGAAAACAATGATTTCATCACCGGGATCGCAGATCGCCGTCATGGCGAATACGATGGCCTCGGAACCGCCGGTGGTGACGATTATATCTCCCGGATCCACGTCAAGCTCCCGGCGACGATAATAAGCGGCCAGTTTCTGGAGGTATTCGGCCAGCCCCTGCGAATTACCATAGGCCAGAACATTTTTGGAGTAGTTCTTGACGGCCTGCCAGAAAACGGGAGGAGTTTCAATATCGGGTTGGCCTATATTCAAATGATAGACATGGATTCCGCGTTTTTTGGCGCCCTCGGATAGGGGGATAAGCTTCCTGATGGGTGATGCCGGGAGAGCCAGGCCCCGTCGGGATATTTCCATAGCTGACATAATCACCTCATATCGCGCCGGTCGGTTACCCGATTCGGCTGTTTTCTGTATCTTACTCAATCCGTACAACCTTTCAAACTTGTGAAGAAAATAACATAAGGCGTAATTGTTGTCAAATTTTATTTCGCCCCGTTATCGCCGATGGCATTCTTCTCGACCAGCCATTAATAGAATCGCAGGTCTATATTATGCGGGGAAATGATCATTATTATTTGGCTTTCAGCGGGATCGCCTGACCATCAGGTAAACCGCCAGAAGTAAAAGCAGGTAAATCAGAATAGTCAGTATTTCTAAAATGGTCACATCAAAAACAGCCTTCTGGACGAATATAAACAGGTAATTGATGAAGGCATGAATAACAACCAGGGCGAGCCAGACGATAATGACTTTAATCCATCCCCGGTGGAGGGCATAACCGAAAGCCCCCCCGGTAACGGCATGAAACAGGATGGTCATAAGGTATCGAAACATGGCCATCGAGAAAATTGACAGTGCGCCCGATTGATAGGCCGCTCCGCTCAGGGATGCGGCTTCGTGAATTCCAAAACCCAGTCCGCAAAAAACGCCCAGGGCAATCGTCAGGTTCCGGCCCGGATGACGCCACATGAAAAACAGGGCGACAGGGATAAGTTTTAACGTTTCCTGAACCAATCCGGAAATAAGAGCGCTGTAAAGACCATAATAGTAAATCGATCCGCCCGATTTTATGCCGGGGATCATGTAGTTTTCGGCAAACCATCTTTGAAGGGGAAGCTGGATTTGGTTAATTAACGGGAAAAGGAAACCGCCCAGGATCAGGATCAGGTACAATTCGGGCTGACGGAAATATTTCCTCAGAAACGGTATGGCAAAAACCAGACCCACCGCCAGGCAGACCAGATACACCGGTATCCGCCAAAAGAAGTCTTCAAAACCGAACGGTGATTTCGGAGGAGCCATCTTATCCAGCGGACTTTCCGACAGGATCACTTCCAGCTTTTGGGAGGGCTGGGACAGTTTGATAATTTTTTTGTCACGGGTGAAATACATGGTCTGATCATTGGGCAGAAGAAAGCGGCAAACATAAGCGCTGTCGGCCATATCCCCGTAGCGGACCGGGATAAAATTCTCGATGACAATTTTAAAAGCCGCCCGATAGAGCGATTGAGGGATGAAGATGGTATCGCTGAGGGTATCGCCGATACGGATATTGTGCATCGCCAGGAATATTTCATATTGGTCGATTAAGTTGTTATCGACGGCAAAAAACGGAATTGCCATGGGCAGGTTGACTTCCTCACGGTTCTGATTCCGAGTATAATATCCGGCAACACCATCGCCTTGAACCCCGAGATGGAGAGTCTGAGATTGCCCGGATGATTTTAATTTCATTTCATCGCCGACATAATAACCCCGATCATCGACATAATGGCGGTTGTCGATATCGAGGACATAATCACGTCCGAAAGCAGAATAATCGAGATGAAGTTTTTCATCGAACCGGTACGACGGCCGGTCATCAAAATCCTTTTCCCCGGCGCATTTTGATTCCAGCCGCCCAAATTCCTGTTCATTCATATAGAAGATATATTTCCGGACCGATCCCCGTTCGCGGAATTCGGAAATACTCCGGCTGGCTCTCAGGGCCGCCCATCCCGATGCGGCAATAAAAATCAGTGCTGTCGTTATGAGAATGTATCTGAGGCGCATATTTTAGACTCCGGCATGTTTTTGCAGAAGGTTTTGCAGATGGATAATCATATCGGCCCGGCCGATAGTTTCCTGGACATTTTCGGCCTTGAGCCATTCCTCCCGATCGCTGACATCTTTTGACAATTCCCGTCCGGCTCTTAAATCCTTGATGGTGACTCGGCCATTCTCGAATTCATTGGACCCGGCAATCACGGCCAGCGGAATCCCTACCCGGTCGGCGTATTTCAACTGCTTGTTTATATTCCTGGTTTCACCCATATACAATTCGGCCCTGATTCCGGCATCGCGAATCTGGTTCACCATTTCAATATATTCCGATATTCGAGATTTATCCATGGTGGTCACCAAAACCTCGGCGGTGGCTCCCGTCAGTTCGATAGCATTCAAGGCTATCAAAGCGGCCAGCATGCGGTCAACTCCGAAGGAGGAACCGGTGGCCGGAATATTCTGTCCCGAAAAGCGGCTGACCAGATTGTCATAACGTCCCCCGGAAAAAACCGAGCCATAATCCGGCAAATCAACGAGGGTGGTTTCAAAAACCGGACCGGTGTAATATCCCAGCCCGCGGACGATGGTAATATCCACCCGGGATTTATCCTCAGGTGAATTCATCATGGCCAGATATTCCCGAATCTGTTTTAGTTCCTCGATACCCTCCACGGAGACCTTGATTTCCCCCAGGAGTTTTTCGGTTTCATCCAGAATGTTATTGGATTTCGATTGAGCCAGGTCGAGAAAATCGGTCAGCAGGCCGATCTGTTTTTCGGTCAGGTTCAAACCGGGTATTTTATCGCCCGAGACATCGATCCGTCCGGGACCAAGTTCCTGAATGACCGCCTCGCGGCCCTGTTTTTCGAGTTTGTCGATGACCCGGAAAACATCGGCCGCCTTGCCGCCCGGGATACCGGCGTATTCGGTCAAGCCGTTAATCAGTTTGCGATTGGAATAGCGGACAATAAAGTTTTTAATCCCCAGGGTTTGCATGACATCGACCATGACCGTGATAATTTCGGAATCGGCCAGCATCGATTTGGTTCCAGCGATATCAAAATCAAACTGCATAAATTCTCGGAAACGGCCCGGTCCCGGCTTATCCACCCGCCAGACATTGCCGTACTGGTAGCGTCGAAAGGGGAGAGGCAGTTGGGTATTCCCGGCCACATAACGGGCCAGCGAAACGGTAAACTCGTAGCGGAGGGCCATATTGACATCCTCGGGTCCGGTGAAACCGAAGAGCTCTTTAAGATTATCATCGGTATAATGGGGACCGAGAAGGGTTTCGGCAAATTCGAGCGATGCGGTTTGAAGCGGCAGATAACCGTATTTTTCATAGACTGCCCTGGTTTTAGTAATTAGATTTTGACGCGCGATTTCCTCTTTCGGGGGGTAATCGCGAAATCCTTTCAGAACCCGGGGCATAACCCGCTTGCTTTTATCATTGGCGGTCATAATTTTTGCAATTTATGATTTTTTGTCATCAAGGAAAGCTATTTTTTTAAGTAATTCGCGGGGATGGAATTTTGAAGATTATGACCGAATTCGGTTGATTTTTTCGGTTTCAGTTAATATGTTCGATATCGTGAAATTGTTCACAATTGATTGATTCTAAATGCGAGGTTATTTATGGCAATTGTGAGGGCCTTTAGAGGTTTGCGCCCGAAACCGGAATATGCCCAGAAGGTGGCGTCGCCGCCATATGATGTTTTAAGCACCAGGGAAGCCAAGGAAATGGCCCAGAATAACCCTTATAGTTTTCTTCGGATCAATAAGGCGGAACTGGAATTCGATGATAAGGTCAATCCATATAGTGAGGAAGTCTATCAGCGCGGCCGGGATAATTTAAGACGTTTTATCAAAGACGGTATCATGATCCGTGATGAGAAGCCCTGTTTTTATCTCTATCGACTGACCATGAATAAAAAGAGTCAGACCGGGCTGGTGGCGCTGACCTCAGTGGATGAATATGATAACGGAAAAATAAAGAAGCATGAACATACGCGGCCGGCCAAGGTCAATGATCGCAGCAATCATATCACTTATCTTGAGGCCCAGGTGGGACCGGTATTTACCACTTTCAAATTCAATGCCCGGGTTGATGGTATTTTAAAGGGGCTGACATCGCGAAAACCCGAGGTGGATTTTACGGCCGGGGATAATGTCCGACACGAACTCTGGGTGGTCAACGACGAAAAAAGTATTCGGGATATAGCCGAGGCCTTCGCGGTCATACCGGAATTGTATATCGCCGATGGTCATCATCGGAGCGCCTCGGCCAGTGAAGTCCGCCGCCGTTACCGGGAGAAAAATCCGAACCATACCGGTAAGGAGATTTATAACTTTTTCCTTAACGTTCTTTTCCCTGATCGGGAACTGAATATTCTGCCTTATAACCGGGTGGTCAAGGACCTGAACGGTATGACTCTGGAGCAGTTATTAAAACGGGTTGAGGAGAAATTTGAAATCTCCCGGAGTAATAAAGAAATCAATCCGGCGGAGCCTCATACCTTTGGATTCTACTGCGAAAAACAATGGTATCTGTTGAAATCCAAACCGGGGACATTCGATACCGGCAGTCCGACCAAATCGATCGATGCCGCTATTCTGGGTGAGAACCTGATCGCCCCGATTCTTGGAATCGAGAATCCTAAAACCGATGACAGGATCGATTTCGTGGGCGGGATCAGAGGTACCCGGGAATTGGTCAGACTGGTCGATTCAGGCGAAAACAAGCTGGCTTTTTCTCTTTACCCGACGTCGATTCAGCAGTTAATTAATGTGGCTGATGCCGGAGAGGTGATGCCACCCAAATCAACCTGGTTCGAACCGAAACTGCGCAGCGGTATGGTTGTTAATTTATTAACCGAATAAATCATGAGGTGTGAAAATGTTGATTCTACTTTCCGATGCCTTTGATGCCAGCCTGCCGGGCAAACTGAAAAAATACGGCGAAGTTACCGATGACAAGGCCCGTTTACCGGAAGCGGAAATTGTTCTTATCAGAAGTAAGACAAAGGTCACCCGGGAGTATATCGACGGCGCTCCCAAACTCAAGATGGTTATTCGCGGCGGGGTTGGTCTTGATAATGTCGATCAGGTGTATGCCAAAGAAAAGGGGATTATCGTTTATAACACGGCCTCGGCCTCATCGATTGCCGTCGCCGAGTTGGCTTTCGCCATGATGATTGCCATGCCAAATCGGTTGGTCGAAGCCGATACTTCCATGCACGCCGGGCAGTGGCTGAAAAAGGAGTTGAAACGAACCGAACTTTACGGCAAGATATTAGGAATTCTGGGACTGGGACGGATTGGAAGTGAAATCGGTAAAAGGGGCAAGGCTTTTGGAATGAAAGTGATTGCCTATGATCCTTTTGTTAAAACCAGTGAGGTGGCGGAAATGAAATCGTCCATCAAGGATCTGCTGGCGGTTTCGGATTATATTTCGCTCAATATGCCTCTGACTGATGATACCAAGGGTATGCTGAATAAAGAGACTCTGGCTCACTGCAAGAAAGGCGCCCGGATAATAAACACCGGTCGCGGCAAATGCGTGATCGAGGAAGACATCGTAGCGGCTCTTGGAAGCGGTCAGCTGGCCGGTTATGCCACCGATGTCTGGTATTCGGACCCTCCGGAGAATTCCCCCTTGATGAAGGCTCCCAATGTCTTGATGGCCCCGCATATCGGCGCCTCAAGTAACGAGAATTTGTTGAGAATTGGAGAGATTGTCGATGAATTGATTGGCAAATATGTTAAGAAATAGTATAACAATAACCTGGAATATATTGTTAAAGTGAGGCTTTAATATGACTAAGAGAGTTTTCAATTTCAATCCCGGACCTTCGACGCTTCCTCTGGAGGTGTTGAAAATCGCCCAGGAGGAGTTTCTTGACTACCGCGGAACCGGTATGTCGATAATCGAAAGCTCCCACCGTTCGGCCGAATTTGAAGAAATCAACAACAGCGCCATGGCTCTGGTGCATGAGATTTTCGGTCTCGGCGATAATTACAAAGTGTTGTTTATGGCCGGTGGGGCATCGAGCCAGTTTGCTTTTATCCCTCTCAATTTTCTGAATGAGGGGCAGGTGGGGGCGTATGTCGATACCGGAACCTGGTCATCCAAGGCTATCAAGGAGGCCAAGTTAATCGGCAATGTTCATCTGGCCGGCTCTTCCAAGGAAGCCGAATACAAATTTATCCCCAAGATGTCCGATATCAAGTATCCGGATAATACGGCCTATCTGCATTTCACGACCAACAACACGATTAAGGGGACGCAGTTTCACCAGATACCGGAAACCGGAAACGTGCCCCTGATTGCCGATATGTCCTCGGATATTGCTTCCCGGCGAATGGATTTCAAGAAGTTTTCGCTTATTTATGCCGGGGCCCAGAAAAATATCGGACCAGCCGGCGTAACTCTGGTTATTATCCGCGATGATCTTCTGGCCAAAGCCAAGGACGGGTTGCCGACCATGTTCAGCTATAAGACGCATGCGGAAAATGATTCCCTGTACAACACCCCGCCTGTTTTCGGGGTTTATATCATGAAGCTGATCTTTGAATGGATTAAAAAACAGGGCGGTCTTGAGGCGGTCGAGAAGGTTAACCGAGAGAAAAAGGATGCTATTTATGGCCTGATAGACCAGAATCCTGATTTCTTCAAGGGTACGGTTCAAAAGGACAGCCGGAGCTGGATGAATATAACGCTTCGCCTGCCCAACGAGGATCTGGAGAAGAAATTTATCTCCGAGGCTAAGGCGGCCGGATTTATCGGTCTCAAGGGTCACCGTTCGGTGGGCGGAATCCGGGTGTCGCTTTATAATGCCCTGCCTTTGGATGGAGCCAAAAAACTGGCTGAATTTATGGAAAAATTCCGTAAAGCCAATCAGTAAATATATCCATATATTTTTAAGGACCGGTATTTATGCCGGTCTTTTTTTATAACGTCCCATCATTATTTTCTTTATTCCCCGGCCGATAATTATATAAGTAAACCGGAATTATTATTCCTGTTTATAAAGAGTTGAATTTGGACCATTATTATAAAGGATAGGAAAGGGGGTATTTATGGCCGATAGTCTATTTCTGAAGGAAACCACCAGTGAGATGAAACTGCTCATTTTCCGTCTCGGCAAAACACCCTACGGCATCAATGTCGATAAGGTTCGCGAAATCATTCCCCGCACCAAAACAACTGTAATTCCCCATGCACCCCGGGCGGTTGAAGGGAGTTTTATGCTTCGCGAGGAAGTCCTGACATTAATCAACCTGGGGGAATATCTTGAGATTGAGGGCGATGCCACCTCTCATGGAGAGGGAGCTATCATAATCGTCCAGTTCAATAAAGTCCGTTGCGGCATCCTGGTCGATTCGGTCGAGGTCATTCATACCCTCAAATGGGATCAAATCGAACCGCCCTCGATATATCTTACCGATCTTGGGGCTCCGTTGACCGGGATTACCAAGGTCAATGAGCAGACGGTCTTGATCGCCGATTTCGAAAGTATAATTGGCCGGATTCTGGGAACGTACGGGGATGATGCCGAGGATGATATACAACCGCAGGCGATAACGCCCAGGGATATCCATATTCTTCTGGCCGATGATTCGGGGGTTTTACGGAAATCGATGGTGAAATTTCTCCATCGGCACGGATACAACAAACTGACGGTTTGCAGCGATGGACTCGAGGCCTGGGAAAAACTGCAACGGATGAAAATGTCCGGCGGGAATAAATGTCATGCTGTTGTCAGTGATATCGAGATGCCCCGGATGAACGGCCTGATGCTGACCTCCAGGATTAAGGCCGATCCGGAGCTTAAGGATATGACGGTCGTCATTTATTCATCGATGATAACAGCGGAGAACACCGAGAAGGGAAGGACGGTAGGGGCCGATGCCCAGGTGGGCAAACCTGATAGTCTCGAGATGATCCATGCGCTGGAAAACTGCCTGATCCAGCGGGGTCTTCTGGAACCGGCGACCGATACGGTGATGACTTGAGCCGGGTGAAGCCGGGGGAATGGGAAAAGCCAATTTGGAGGCCGGGTTTTACCCGGCCTTTTTATATGGCGTCGGATGGCCAAATGGATTGAAATCTCTTGACATCGGGGCGATTATTAGATATAAAATAGAGCTTTGCAGTTGCTGGGGTAGCTCAGTTGGTTAGAGCATCAGATTGTGGATCTGAGGGTCGAGAGTTCGAGTCTCTCCCCCAGTAGAGAATTTAAAAAAGCCCCATTTTGTGAATGGGGCTTTTTTACTTTGGCAGACCTGATTTCGAACGGCAGGAAAGCTATCCGCGAGTTATTCGATATATCGCAAACCGGCCAGTTTGATGGCTCCGCGATGATATCCCATCGGGAAAAGCCTTTCCAGTTCGCCGATTTCGATATGATTGTTCTCGCAACATTCATAGACGGTGGCCACGGTCGTATCGCGTTTGAATCGGTCTCGGAGATAATTAATTATATCCCAGTGGCGATCGGTCAATTTCAGATTGAATTCGGCCGCCCGGTTGATGGCAAAGATTTCATCCCATTCGGACGGATCGACCAAAAATCCGAGGACATTGATCCGGTATGTTTTTCTGGAAATGGGGATCCGGGTGATTTCTTCCTTGATTTCGGTTCGAAGCGCATGGGACGGCTCACCGAAATAGTTAATCAGCCGGTTTTTGTAGGTTATCCCGGCCAGCAGACAAGCCCCACGGAGATAGCCGGTCGGAAAAAGCCCTCGAAGAGATTTAATGGTCAGTTGATTGGCCCGACATGTTTCGTACACCAGCGGACAGACGCCGTTATCGCGAAAATAATCCCTGATAAAACGAATTATCTTCCAGTGCCGCTCATCCAAATTTCGCTCAATTTTCAAACGCGGTGCCATCCCGACGGCAAAAGATTCATCCCAAGTTTCGTAATCGACCAGAAAATTCTGATCATCGACATCGAATGTCCGGCCATTAAAAGTTGCTTTGGGCATAAGTTTTCCCTCCACCTGATAATGAAAACAGCCAATATTTGGACCGGTTTTGATATTTTTCGGTCATAATAAATATACCCGTTTTACCCGTGCCCGCAATGATAAATATTGGCATATGAGATCTACCTTGATAAAATTGTACTTGACCCCCGGCATGGGATTGGGCTAAAATGTATTTATAGGTCCGAAGGGCCATCACTTTTATTTCCAATAAATATCGGGACTCAAACCTTAATATTCTCTTCACAATTACCTTGGAGGTAAAAATCATGAGGCGAGCATTGATAGCTTTTTCGGGCGCGATTATTTTAATAACACCAATTCCGTCCCTGGCCGGCAGTTGTGGCGATGTTGACAACTCCGGTTCAATAAATATATTGGATATAACTTACCTGTTACGTTATCTCTACAAAAGTGGTTCAGAACCGAATTGCGGAACATCCTATGCTGGTCTCTGCGGGGATGTCAATAACAACGGTTTCATAAATATCCTGGACGCCGCTTACCTTATTAATCATATTTATAAGGGCGGTCCTGGACCGTATTGCGGTGGAACAGGTATTGTTACAGATATTGACGGCAACATATATAAAACCATAAAAATAGGCGATCAATGGTGGATGGCAGAAAACCTGAAGGTCACCCACTACCGTGATAATAGCCCTATTCCCAATGTCACCGATCTCCATATCTGGGAGAATCTTGTGACCGGGGCGTATTGCGAATACGATAACGACCCGGAGAACGGGGAGATTTACGGCAGTTTATATAACTGGTATGCGGTAGCTGACATCCGGGAGATAGCGCCGGAAGGGTGGCATGTGTCGACAGCATCCGAGTGGAATGTATTACGCGATTATCTTGGTGGCAGCCAGGTAGCAGGCGGAAAATTGAAGGATACCGGAACTGCTTATTGGTGTGAGCCTAACGAAGGCGCCACCAATGAAAGCGGTTTTACGGGTTTGCCCGGCGGTTTCCGCATGAGCAGTGGGGGTTATGACAATATGTGTATTTGGGCTATGTTCTGGTCGTCCACATACAGCGATGGTAACGGAGTAATGTGGGAGTGCCTGTATTCGAGTGAACCTTCTTTGGGCAGCGGCTACTACGATATGAATGGCGGCATGTCGGTTCGTTGCGTGGAAGACGCGGAGGATTAGAAGGCATACCTGATCCTTTAAAGGCTTGTTCTGCATATCCGGATGCGTATTTTGCGAAATCCGGGTTATGGGGTTGAGAATTTTGGCGCGGTAAAGGCCGCCAATTGGGGACATAAGAATAAGATGGACAAAAATCCATTTTGGCTTATATTATATCAGGTTACTGCAATTTAATTGCTTTTGACATCCATATCAAACGGGAGTAGTAAGGTTTCCTCACGAAATTCCCCGGCGGAATTTCCCTTCCCCAGAAAAGGCCATGAAAGGAGCCCGGCATGCAAGACAGTTCAAGAGTCTTCTCCAAACGTAATGTTTTCGTCAACCTTCCCGTAGCGGTAATAACCCTGTTGGCCATTTTGGCCACCGCCTCTTTTGGGGGCGAGATCAGGCTGGACTATAGTTTCGATTATCCGCAAATCGAACAGGTCATGATCGCGAACGATCTTTATGATCGCATAATTATGCCGGGGGCGCCCAACGGTGGTCAACCAGGTGAACCGGCCTTACCGGCCCGAGGAGCCTCCATTTTGATAGCCTACGGCGAGGAAATTACCGGGATCAGTCTGATACCGGGCGAGCGGATTAAAGTGACCGATGGTCTTCTGGTGGAGCCGGTCGGCCGGCCCTACCCGCTGTCAATCGACCCATCCCTGGTCAGTCCGCCGACACCCGACAAGACGATCTATGCATTGAATCAACCGATTCCGCAGGATCGTTTCAGAAAAATCACCACCCAGACATTCCGCGGCTATGATTATGTGACTTTGCGACTCAATCCCGTGGAATATATACCGGCCAGCGGAGAGCTGTATTATTATCCAAGAATGCAGGTAGTGGTCAGTACGGCGGCCACCGGCAAGGCGGCTCCGATGTACCGGGGATATGCAGAAGACGAAAGACTGATTGAGGCCAGAGTGGACAATCCCGAAGCCAGCATCAGCTACCGGGCGGCATCAATGCGCGCCGACAGAAGTTACGATTTACTGATTATCACTACCTCGGCCATGAGTGTTTTCTTCCAGACTCTCAAAGAATACCATGACACCACCGGGATTCCGACCGAAATCCATACGCTGGAAAGTATTGGTGGAAACGACCCGGAGACCATCCGCAACTATATCCGCGAACGCTATTTGAATGATGGTATCCAGCATGTTTTAATCGGCGGCGATGATGACATTATTCCGGCAATAGATCTTTATATTGAATCCTGGCCGGGCCCCGATAATTATGTCGATTATAATATGCCCGGAGATCATTATTTTGGATGTCTCGATGGAACCTACAATTATGATGGCGACGGTTACAATGGCGAGCCGACCGACGGAGAGGGCGGCGGCGAGGTTGATCTGGTGGCTGAAGTATATGTGGGCCGGGCTTCAATCAGTTCGGCGCCGGAGGCGTATGCTTTTGTCAGCAAGACAATTGCCTATTTGAGCAGTGAAGACGATTATCTCGATGATGTTTTAATGGTCGGGGAGCAGTTGACATTCGGCGGCTGGGGGGAATACGGCGGGTATTCTTGTGATGAAATTATTGACCATTCGGAGGCTCATGGTTATGCCACGCAGGGGATACCATCCAAGATATACAATGTGGAGAAACTCTATGATCTGACCTATCCGGGTAATGACTGGCCGCAGTCGGCTTTCACCTCGCGGGTCAACGGCGGAGTCCATCTGGTCAACCATTACGGGCATTGCAACACCAGCTATGCCCTTAAAATGACCAGCAGTGATTGTCTGAGTCAGTTTACCAATAATGATTTCTGTTTTATTTATTCCCAGGGCTGTTATGCCGGGAATTTCGATGATGCCGAATGCTGGGCGGAATATGCCACCATCAAGGGGGATCATGGAGCCTTTGCGGCTATTATGAATGCCCGTTACGGTTGGGGCGATTATAACACGGATGGTCCCTCGCAGAGATTCAACCGCGAATACTGGGATGCCATCTATAATCCCTCCGAAGCCAAACCGGAAATAGGTTATGCCAATCAGGACTCCAAGGAAGACAATATTTATCGGATCGACGAAAGCTGTATGCGGTGGTGCTTTTATCAGCTTACCCTGTTTGGTGATCCGACCATATCATTCAAGAAGAGAAATGGTATTACATTTAATTATCCCGACGGACTTCCGGAATATGCCTTGACCGGTCAGGCAACCGGTATCGAAGTTGATTTGATTCCGGTCGGGGATGCCACGGCCGGAGTCGATAGCGGGGTGTTAAAGTATCGTATCGATGGCGGCGACTGGCTGGAGACATCGCTCATCAGCCAGGGAGGCACGTTATATCAGGCAGAAATCCCGGCCCTTGAATGCGGGCAGGCCGCGGAGTACTACCTTGTGGCTACGGAAACAAGCGGAGAGGAATCATTTGTCGATCCCGATCCGCTGGCCCCATATACGCTGTATGTGATCGAGAGTGAGATTGCGCTATTTGAAGACAATTTCGAAACCGATAAGGGCTGGACGGTTTCCGGGGGACTCTGGGCGCGCGGTATCCCGACCGGGCAGGGTGGAAGTGATCAGCAATATCCTCAACCGGACCCGACCTGGGGAAGTAATGGGGATAATGTATACGGTTACAATCTGAACGGGGATTATGAAAACAGCATGGTTGAGAGGCATCTGACCAGTCCGGTTATCAATTGTCAGGGGCATGAAAATATCCGTCTTACCTTTGACCGCTGGCTGGGGGTGGAAGGCGGCGGATACGATCATGCTTATGTTCGGGTGAGCAATAATGGTTCCGACTGGACCACGGTCTGGGAAAACAGCGCCACTTTAACCGACCTGGAATGGGTTCCCTGCCGGGTGGATATTTCTGATGTCGCCGATGGAGAGACTACGGTTTATATCCGTTTCACCATGGGAACAAGCGACAGCTGGTCACGTTATTGCGGCTGGAATATCGACAACCTGGCGATCATGGCCTACGATTGCCAGTCATACGTATGCGGTGATGCCAACGGCAACGGGGCGGTGAATATTCTCGATGCCACCTATCTTATTTCATACCTGTACAAGAGCGGTCCGCCACCGGTACCGATGGGGGCCGGTGATGCCAGCGGCAACGGGGCAGTGAATATTCTCGATGTCACTTACCTTATTTCGTACCTTTATAAGAGCGGCCCGGCACCGATTTGCCCATAGTTTAAGCTCGATAAAATGCCATTAAAAAGGCGGGATGGAAACCTATCCCGCCTTTTTTTTGTTGAATTCATAGGCGCTATCGGCCTCTTTTAATTGTCTCCAGGATATCGGCCCCGCCGGGGTAATTCGGATTCAGATGCAGGCCCCTTTCGACATAGACGAAGGCGGAATCGGAACGGCCCATAAGATAAAATACCTGCCCGATTTTAAAACAGGCGCCGGCCGATTCGGGGCGTATCTTTATAGCCTGCTGAAAGGCCGATACCGATTGAGATAGAGAATCGAGATCACGATAGGCAACACCCAGTGAGTAGTAAGTCCCATAATTAACCGGATCCATCCGGGCGGCTTTTATAAGATAGGGAAGACTGCTGTCCGGGCGGCCCTGGAGAATCATTAGATCACCCGCCATCTGATAGAGCTTGATGGCATTGCTGTCAATAGCCAATCCCCGGTATATATTGGCCATAGCCTCGGCCGGACGGCCCTGATCGTAAAGGGCACGCGCAATTTTGCCATACACGCGGGCGTTTTTGGCCGAACCCTCGATTGATTCCAGCAATCGGAGAGCTTTGTTGTTATCGCCAAGGCGGGAGCTGTAGTAATGAGCCAGAAGCTCGGTGGCATAACCGGCACCGCGATCTGACAATTTAAGCAGACTTTCGGCTCGATCAAGCTGACGCTTCTCAGAAGCATTGAGGGTGATCCAGCCGGACAGGAAAATAATCGGCAGAGCGGCAAGGATGAGTTGACTATGTCTTTTGATATTATTAAGAGAGATTCGGGAAATCAATAGCAGTGCAGAGCCCAGGCCGACAGCCGCGGCGGGAATAGAGAAAAGATCCCAGTCGCGGGCATAACCCAGCTTAGGATCAAGCAAGAGAAGCATGGCCAGAGAGGAGATGATAATCACTATGGAAAAAACCGTAACGGCTCGATGGTTACTATTACTTTTATATGAAATAAAAAGAATCGGCAGAATTAAAAATGGTATCGGGGAAATAAGGAGAAACTCATTAAGGACATCAAGCAGATGTCGGGGCGATATAATGGCATAACTCCCGGGAGAATATATCGGCAAAATGCCCCCCGAAAGCTCGGGCAGGTATTCCGCGACATTGAGACGCAGCCATATTTCCATACCGATCACTGCCATTGTCGGTACGATAACTATGAGAAAGGCGACAATTCGACGGGAAAAAGCTATCTTTGGTTTTGTTTTATTGCACTTGAATGCAAGATATAGGTACGATGGAACGAAAACCATAGCCGCTTCATGCGAAACCAAAGCCAGGGCCAGTATGATCGAAGCGGTTAACAACCTCCGACCCGAAAAAAGAGTATCACTTGCAAAAAACAGGTAGAGCAGGCTGAATGCATAAAAGAGGCTGTATGATTCGACATAGCCGAAAAATAACTGTAGTCCTCCCAGGGCGAATAAGGCGACTTTGATGAATATTCTCGTTTCCGGTCTGGAATCGAAATCGGGTCTGACAAAGAAGACGGTAAGGACAAAACCGATACCGGTCAGGATACTGAAGAAAATATAAACCCATTCGGCGGAAAACTTGCCCAAAAGGTTAAGAAAGCGATAAAGGATACCATGCAGGAAAAAGTCAAGAGTTTCGGTATGGAAGAAAAGGTATCCCTGTTCAATTTGATAAATTCGCTGGTAACCATCACCCAGCGAATACACATGAACCCGGAAGAAATAGAAAATAACCGCGGAGATGGTAAAAACCAGGATTACTTTAACGGGTCCGGGCAGGCTTTTAAACCGGTCCGAGAAGGTGGTCAGCAATTTATTTATGCCGTTGCTGGTTGCCGGAATAAGTATGCATAAAAACAGCAGAGCATAGATAAGTGTTACAAAAGGGGGGAAATATTTAAGATGGTTGAATCCCCAGAAAGATTCAAGGGGAATGGTCCCGGCCAGTATAAAAAAGAGGCATAAGATCATGGCCGCGGCTATTATTGCCAATTCCGATTTTTTGTAGTTCTTTGCGTTCATATAATTTTCGACACTTCAACCGGAAATAGTTGTATTTCGCTTATATCACTCTTTTGACTTTTGCCGTACAATTATATATAATTTGTAGATTTAAGTCAAAAGGTGAGGTATCTATTATGATTGACCGTTCGACCGCCCTGGCCTTGATGGAATCAAAAATAAAGAATAAAAATCTGCGCAAACATATCCTGGCCGTTGAGGCGGGGATGATCGTTTTGGCCGAATATTTCGAGGAGGATAGGAATCTCTGGGGCCTGACGGGTCTGCTTCACGATCTGGATTATGATCTTACTCTCAAAGAAGAAGCCCGGCATACCTTTATAACCGAAGAATGGCTGAAGGAATATGTTCTTCCGGAGGAAATGATTTACGCTATACGCTGCCATCCCGGTCATGCTCCCTGTCGGAGCCGGCTGGACTGGGCGCTTTACGCGGTCGATCCGACTTCCGGTTTTATTGTTGCCTGCGCCCTGATGCATCCGAGCAAGAAGTTGATCAATGTCAATGGCGAATTCATGATGCGGCGTTTTAAAGAGAAACGATTTGCGGCCGGGGCAACCCGTGAGAATATCGCCGCCTGCTCCCACCTGGGATTGGAACTGGAGCAGTTTCTTCTGTTGATCAGAGAGGGGTTGTTAACCATAGCGGACAAGCTGGAACTTTGAGTAAATCCGTGTCCATTTTTCGCAAAGAAGTTATCAGCTGGTCGCTATATGACTTCGCCAACACCATCTATTCCATGAATATCCTGTCGCTTTATTTCAAGCGCTGGGTGGTGGAGGATCTGAAGCGTGACGGACTTTATTATGATGTAGCCTACTCGATGTCCATGCTTCTGGTGGGCCTGATTTTGCCGGCCCTGGGAGCCATCTCCGATCATTCGCATAAGAAGAGGCTGTTTCTGGTCGTTTTTACAGTTTGCTGCTGTTTGTCTTTAGGATTGATTCCCTTTATACCGCTGGAGATGTTCGCCATCATCATTATTATGTTCGGGCTCTCGAATTTCTTTTATGAAGGCGGGATGGTTTTTTATAATTCACTTCTCTATTCGATCTCCGACGGACTCGAAGCCAGACTGGTTTCCGGATTCGGGGTGGCGCTGGGATATACCGGTTCGATTTTTGGAATGGTTATGGTTCTTCCCTGGGTCACGGGGGGGATATTCGGCATAGATGTTCCGGGAATAAATGGAAGCGGCAAAACCGGCGCTTTTCTTCCCTCGGCCGTATTATTTCTGATATTTTCCATTCCGCTTTTTGTCTGGGTGAAAGAAAAAAAGGAGCAGGTACGAGAGACTTCGATTGAGTTAATAAAAGCATATCGGGAAGTCTGGGCAGGTATTCGGGATACCCGCAAATATCCCGGGGTTCTGCGTTTTTTGATAGCCGATTATTTTTTTGAGGATGCCATCGCCACGGTAATCTTAAATATGGGCATTTATTCATCGATCGTTTTCGGGTTTACCGATACTAATCTGACAGTTTTTCTGATTATCTCGACGGTGTCGGCCATGGTCGGGTCATTTTTGATCGGCCGAATTGCCCGGAAAATGGTATTGAAGAAACTGATGTTTTTAATTGTCGGGGGCTGGGTGATTACCCTGGGACTTTTGATTTTCAGTGAAAATCAGATAATAATATATATTCTGGGTTCTGTAATTGGAGTTCTACTGGGTGGTATCTGGACGGTATCACGACCGCTTCTGGCCGAAATGGTTCCCAGAACCGAATTGGGCCGTTTTTTCGGTTTATATTCGCTGTCGGGAAGAGCGGCCGCGATTATCGGTCCGATTATCTGGGGAGTGGTGGTATATTATTTTGGCTTAGGCAGTAAATCCGGACAATATCTGGCCGGCGTATTCAATCTTTCGGCCGAGGCGGCAGTCCGGTTGCCATACCGGCTGGCTGTTTTTTCATTAATCCTGATGATGGCTTTCGGTTTATTTATTTTCAGAAAGATTCCGGCCGGAAAGGAGACGATGCCCCTACCATGATTAAATCCGGTGATTATTTTGAATACCAGGGATGCATTCATATCCACACGACAGCCTCGGATGGAACCAAATCTATCGAAGAGGTGGCCGAAATTGCGGCGGCGGTGAAGCTCGATTATATCCTGATCGCCGATCATATGACCCTGAAGGCACGGGATGAGGGCCGTGAGGGTTATTACGGGGAAACCCTGGTACTGATCGGGTATGAGCATAACGATCCCGATGACTGCAATCATTACCTGATTTTTGAATCCAAGAAGGTTTTCCCGGCCGAGATGACGCCCAAAGAATATGTGGCGGCCGGGGCCGGTGAGGGAGCGCTGGGGATTATTGCCCATCCGGATGAAATCAGACCCATGACGGGCAAATACCGTTCCTATCCCTGGACAGACTGGGAAGTGGACGGTTTCGTGGGGATAGAAATCTGGAATCAGATGTCGGAATGGATGGAAAATCTCAATTCCTATAACAAATTGAAAATGCTTTTCTCACCGCGGAAATTTCTCCGGTCGCCGACTGACAGAATTTTAAATAAATGGGACGAATTGAATCGGGAGAAAAAGATAATCGGGGTGGCGGCCATTGATGTCCATGCTTTTCCGTACCGCCTGGGTCCGATTAAAATAGTCATTTTCCCATATAAGGTGCAATTCAAGTCGTTGCGGACTCATTTGTTGTTGCCCCGTAAGTTATCCCGCGATACAGTCGAGGCGAAGCGGCAGATTTATGATGCCATTCTCAATTGCCGGGCTTTCGTATCCAATTATCGCTGGGGTGATGCCGCCGGTTTCGAGTTTACCGCCAGTTCCGGTGACCGAACGGTGGTATGCGGCGGCTCGATAGCATTATTCAAGGATTGTTTGATTAACATTCGGATCCCGAAAAAATCGCGGGTGGTATTAATCTGTAACGGGGAAAAAATTCTGGAAAAGAGGACTACCTTTATCGAATATAAGCCTCAATACGGGGGGTTGTACCGCGTGGAAGTGTACAGACATGGTCGAGGGTGGATTTATTCCAACCATATCCGCATCGGTATTTAGGGAACAAAATTATTGTACCGCAGGCGGAAACAACAGACGGAACGGAATCAGGGATCGATTTAAAAAATGATAGCGATTGATAATGATTTCACAAATAATTGTTGACTTGATTAGTTATAACATCTATAATTTGCAATTTAAAGACGACGTGGATTTGAAATATGTTTGAGATCTTATTTCCGATTTTCTTTCTTGTGGCTTTGTCCACAATTATTGCCGTGGCCATGTTCGGCGTCAGCCTGTTTCTGGGCCGGCGGACGGTTGAGGGGGCCAAGCAGGAGCCTTATGAAAGCGGCATTGTTCCCAAAGGCGACACCCGGGAAAGGTTCCCGGTCAAATTCTACATGATTGCGGTTTTATTTATCCTGTTCGATATCGAAGTCGTGTTTCTCTACCCGTGGGCGGTAATCTACCAGAAACTGGGAATGTTCGGTTTCGTTGAAATCCTGGTATTTATCGTAATACTGCTGGTCGGTTATTTTTATGTTCTCGGTAAAGGAGCCCTGAAGTGGGATTAGAAGAAAAAATACCGGATTCAATCATATTGACGACGCTGGATAAAATGGTCAACTGGGCCCGCAAGAGGTCTATGTGGCCGTTCGGTTTCGGTCTGGCCTGTTGTGCTATCGAAATGATGTCCACCTTCGGACCCAAGTATGATCTGGCCCGGTTCGGGATGGAGGTCATGCGTCCCTCGCCGCGACAGGCGGATTTGATGATTGTGGCGGGACGGGTTTCAATGAAAATGGCGCCAATAGTCAAACGGCTTTACGAACAGATGCCCAACCCGAAATGGGTGATATCGATGGGGGCCTGCGCATCCTGTGGAGGAGTTTTCAACAACTATGCCATATTGCAGGGAGTGGATCGGATTATTCCCGTGGATATGTATATCCCCGGATGTCCCCCCCGGCCGGAGCAGTTGATCGAGGGGATCAATAAACTATACGATAAGGTGATGAAAGAATCCTTGTCCGGCAAAAAAGACGGCAAACCCAGAGGGCTTTAAAACGGCGATATTTTTATAATGGTTTCTGATGCGCGATAAACTCAGAGAATATCTTGAAAAGAATTTCGGTGATGCCCTGATCCGGGAAGATGATTTCCGTGATCAGCAGTCTTTTTACATAAAAAAAGATTTTTTTCTGGATATCTGTCGGGCCCTGCTCAACCATGACGAATTCCAGGTTAAATTTTTAAGCGATATCTGCGCTCTCGACTGGTTTGGCGACCGGGAGGAAAAAGACGGTCGCTTCGAGGTTATTTACAATCTTTTTTCTCTGAAATTCAAATACCGGTTTTTCCTTAAAGTCCGATTGGACGGGGAAGACCCGGAAATTGATTCTCTGTCAGACCTATGGCATTGCGCCGACTGGCTGGAACGTGAAGTCTATGATCTTTTCGGAATTGTATTTATAGGCCATCCGAATCTTGTCAAAATCGTCACGCCCGGAGAACTTCAGGGCTATCCACTACGCAAGGATTTCCCCCTGACTTACGAGATTCCCCAATTCAGCTACAACAAGGATGAACCGCCCGAGGTGCTTCAGTGAGCGAAGGAACCAAGACCAAAAGAAGGACCATGAATATCAACATGGGGCCGCAACACCCGGCCACCCATGGTGTCCTGCGCGTGGAACTGGAGCTGGACGGGGAGACGGTGGTCAAGGCGACGCCGCATATCGGGTATCTTCATACCGGAATAGAAAAAACAGCCGAATCGAAATTGTACTATAAGGTCATTCCGACCACCGACCGGATGGATTATCTGGCCCCGATGTCGAACAACCTGGGATATTGCCTGGCGGTTGAAAAACTGCTCGATATCGAGGTTCCCGAGAAAGTTAAATACGCCCGGGTTTTGTTGACCGAACTGACCCGGGTAATGTCGCACCTGGTCTGGGTCGGAACCCATACGATGGACCTGGGAGCGATGTCGATGATGCTGTATGCTTTTCGTGATCGGGAGTACATTATCGACCTGTATGAGGCTTGTGCCGGGCAGAGAATGATGACCACTTATTTTCGGATCGGCGGACTGGCTTATGATCTCCCGGCTGATTTCGATGCCAAGGTGAAGCGTATTTTAAAAAGAATTCCCGAAGCCATGACTGATTATGAACGGCTTTTGACCGATAACCGGATTTTCCGCAATCGAACCATCGGGGTGGCCAAAATCTCGGCCGAGGATGCCATTAACTGCGGCCTGACCGGCCCCTGCCTGCGCGGGTCGGGAGTCAATTACGATGTCCGCAAGGCTAATCCGTATAGCGGCTATGAAAAGTTCGATTTTGAGATTCCACTGGGACACAACGGGGATACCTATGACAGGTATCTGATTCGGCTGGAGGAGATGCGGCAATCGCTTAAGATCGCCCGTCAAGCTCTTGAGGGAATGCCAGAGGGTCCATACCGGGCCCATGTTCCCGGAGTGGTTTTACCACCCAAGGAGGATGTTTTATCCAGGATGGAATCATTGATATTTCATTTTAAGATAATTACCGAAGGTTTCAAACCGCCCCGGGGGGCTGTTTATCAGGCAATTGAAGCACCCAAGGGCGAGCTGGGTTATTATATCTCGTCCGATGGCTCCAATAAGCCGCACCGGATGCGTGTTCGGCCGCCTTCGTTTGTCAATTTATCGGCCCTGCCTAAGCTGGTCGAGGGCGGACTGGTGGCTGATGTTATAGCCGCTATCGGGACGATTGATATCGTATTGGGCGAGGTGGACAGATGATTTTGACCGATGATTCGATTCGCCTGATTAAAGAAAAAATGGGGCGGTACCCCCGCCGGAAATCGGCCATATTGCCGGCCCTGACGGTGGCTTATTTCCAGCTTGGTTATCTCAGTCCGGAAATTTATGAAGAGATTTCGGAAATAATCCAAATCCCGAAAGTCGAAATTGCCGAGGCGGCCAGTTTTTATACCATGTTCCCCAAGGAGCCGGTCGGGAAGTACCTGATTCAGGTATGCCACAATATCAGCTGTGCCCTTCTCGGGGCCGAGGCCCTGATAGATTATCTGCAGGCGAAACTGGGAATAAAAAAGGGGGAGACAACCGCCGACGGGCTCTTCACCCTGATTACGGTTGAATGCCTGGGCAGTTGTGCCAGTGCGCCTATGATGCAGATCAACGATCGGTACTATGAGAATCTGACGCGCGAAAAGGTCGATCGGATTTTGGAAGAATTACGGAGTCAGGCCTGATATGGAAACGCGGGTATTGTTTAAATATATCGACGATCCGAATCAGATCAATATCGATACTGCCGTGGGACATGGCGCCTACAGGGCCTGGGAGAAGACGCTTCGGGAGTTGAAACCCGAAGAGGTGATTGAGCAAGTTAAAAGCGCCGGTGTCCGGGGCCGCGGGGGAGCGGGATTTCCGGCCGGTGTCAAATGGGGATTTATCCCCAAAAGCAGTCCCAAACCGAAATACCTGGTTTGCAATGCCGATGAATCGGAACCGGGAACATGCAAAGACCGGGTATTGCTGGAGCATGACCCCCACCTGGTGGTCGAGGGCATGGCTATCGCGGCCTTCGCCATCGGCTGTCATCTGGCCTTTATTTATGTCCGCGGGGAATTTGTTTATCCGTATCGAACGATGGAAAAGGCCATTGCGCAGGCCTATGAAAAAGGTTTTTTGGGTAAGAATGTTTTTGGCACCGGGTATGACCTGGATATGATTGTTCATACCGGAGGCGGGGCCTATATCTGTGGCGAGGAAACCTCCCTTTTGAATTCGCTGGAGGGCGAGCGGGGGATGTCGCGAATTCGGCCGCCATTTCCGGCAATTGAAGGTTTGTATGCCTGCCCGACGATTGTCAACAATGTCGAAACCCTGGCCAGTGTGCCGGGGATTATAAATAACGGGGTCGAGTGGTACCGTCAATACGGGACGGAAAAATCGCCCGGCACCAAGATTTTTTCATTGTCGGGGCATGTCAAGCGGCCGGGCAACTATGAAATCGAACTGGGAACACCGCTTTCGGTTCTGATCAATGACCTGGGTGGCGGGATGATTGATGAAAATCACAAGCTCAAGGCTATTATCCCGGGCGGGTCATCAACCCCCATGCTGCTTCCGGATCAGATTGATATTCCCCTGGACTATGAATCCCTGGCGGCGGCCGGATCGATGCTTGGCTCCGGTGCGGTGATTGTTATGGATGACCGAACCTGCATGGTCTGGGCGGCCAGAATCCTGACTCATTTCTACCGGCATGAATCGTGCGGAAAATGCACTCCCTGCCGCGAGGGGACCGGCTGGCTGGAGCAGTTGATCGGTCGTATCGAGCGAGGCGAGGGTCATCCCGGCGATGTCGAAAAGATCGAGTCGATCTGCGACAATATTCTGGGCCGGACGGTCTGCCCTCTGGGTGATGCCGCGGTGATGCCGATTCAATCCTCGATCAAACTCTTTCGGGATGAATGGCAGTATCATATCGATCATAAAAAATGCATGGTCAAAACGGAGTTTGAATTCAAATAATGGCAGATAACGACAACAAGGTCACTTTTACTATCGATGGCCGGGAGGTCACGGTTCCCCGGGGAACAACGGTTCTTGAGGCGGCCAAATCGATCGGGATCGAGATTCCGACTTTCTGCTGGCATCCCAAGCTAAAGCCGGTTGGGGCCTGCCGGATGTGTTATGTCGAGATCGAAAAACGGCCCAAACTGGAAGTTTCCTGTTGTACCGAGGCTATGCCCGGCATGGTTGTCCATACCAAATCCGAGAAAGTGCTTAAAGGACGCAAGGCAATTATTGAATTCACTCTGTTAAATCACCCGCTTGACTGCCCGACCTGCGATAAAGGCGGGGAATGCGATCTGCAGGATTTGACATTCGCGCACGGAATTGATGATTCGAGATTCGATTTCAACAAATATCGTTTTATCCGTGATAAGAAATCGACTTTTGATGACTATCGCCTGGGACCGGAGATAATTCGCAATCAGAATCGGTGTATCCTCTGTTATAAATGCGTCAGATCCAACAAGGAAATTTTCGGAGAATACGATCTGGGGGCCTTTCAAAGAGGCAATATAACCGAGATCGATGCCTCGCCGGGGCAACAGGTGGACTCCATATATTCGGGGAACCTGGTGGAAATCTGCCCCGTGGGCGCCCTGACCAATACCGATTGGCGATACAAGATTCGGGTCTGGAAAACAAAAACCGCCGATTCGATTTGCCAGTACTGCGCCGATGGATGCAACATAAAGTTGTGGGCGGGACGTAACCGTATTTTCCGCGCCACTTCGAGACGCAACGATGATATCGACGAGGGCTGGATTTGCAATGTCGGCCGCTACGGCTACCAGATTGCCAACCCTGAGGGCCGTCTGACCACACCGCTGGTTAAAAAAGGCGATACCCAGGTTCCGGTCAGCTGGGAAGAGGCTATCGGCCTGGTGGTCAGGAAATTCAAGGAAATTAAAGATCGCAAGGGCGGGGTTTGTATCGGTGGTATGATATCGTCCATGCTCGACTCGAGATCTCTTTATTCCTTTTCGAAGTTTTTCCGGACGGTTTTGAATTCCAATAATGTCGATTTCAGAATCGATTATAAGATGCTTCCGGAAAGTTACGGTGATCTTTACACCCGAATGGCATCATGCAAATTCTCCATTGCGGATATAGAGAAATCCGACCTGATTTTGGTTATCGGTTCCAACCTGATCAAGGAACACCCGATCACTAATCTGCGGGTTCGCAAAGCCGTTACCAAACGCGGGGCCCGGTTGTTTACCATAAATCCGATGGCGACTAAGTCGGGGGATATTTCGACTGATGAAATCATCTATAAAATCGGCAACCTTCAGGCACTCATAAATGGCCTTTGCCTGAGTCTGGCTGATGGAAATACGGCGGTACCGGGAATCGATGCGAGACAACTGAAAAATCTTATTGAACCCACCGATCTCAAGGCTATCGAGAAACTGACCGGGGTCGGAACCGAACGGATTCAGGCGCTGGCCGGGGCCCTGACGCAGGCAAAAAATGTTACACTAATTGTCGGTGAAATTATTACCTCATCGGCCGCCCGCGATCAACTGGCGGCGGCCATCAATAATTTAATATTGATGGCCGGGATTCAGAATAAGGGCCAGATTGGTTTCCTGGCCAGGTACAGCAATAGTGTCGGGGCTCAGAAACTGGGCGTCATGCCGTTTCTGCCGGTGCCGATGATTGAAAAAATGAAGGAAATCTGGGGGACTTATCCTGAAAACGCCGGTCTGGCCGCGGATCGCATGATTCTATCGGCCAAAAAGGAGGATATCGATTCCCTGTTCGTGATCGGAGCTAATCCGATCGTGACCTATCCTGACGGCCAGTTCGTCAACCAGGGTTTTGAGAAACTTGATTTTCTAGTGGTGGCTGATCTTTTTGAGACGGAAACAAGCGCTATGGCTGATGTGGTTTTTCCTCTTTCAAGCTGGGCTGAGGACGACGGGACCTTTATCAATCTCGAGGGCCGTGAACAAATCTTCAAAGCCGCCTTGAAGCCGGTTGGTCATTCTCTTCCGGTTTATGAAATCATGAACCGGATTGCAGGGGGAATGAAGGCGAGGCTCTATGAAACCAAAGATTCGCTTGACCGCGAGATAAAAGACATTCTGGATATTTATAAACCGGGCGTTCCGGATATTCAATTAAGAGAATCCCATTTTATTCCGGAAAAAATCAATCCTGATTATCCGATTCCGTTACTGGTTGTTGATGAGACTCATCACATAGGGCATTTGACGGAAAAATCGAAATCGCTTTCGGCCTTTTGTAATGAATCTTTCCTGGAGATATCCCCATCGATGGCAGAGGAATTGAATATTGCCGAAGGAACTCTGGTCAGGGTGGAATCGGAGATCGGCAAAGTTGTTTTGCCGGCCAAGATATCGGAGATTCTGGATAATGAGGTTGTCACGGTGACCCGGAATTTCTCTGCCCGCCCGGTGAATGTCCTTCAGATGAGAAAGCGGCGGATCGACCGGGTAAAAATAACCGGGGTTGAAGAAAAATGAGTATGACGGCTTTTATAATTGCCACCATGATCAAGGCGACGGTGGTGGTCCTGGTGGTTCTGACCGGATGCGCCTACAGCACCTGGCTGGAGCGGAAGTTGCTGGGACGTCTTCAACATCGTATCGGTCCCAATGTGGCCGGACCGGCCGGCCTTCTGCAACCCATTGCCGATGCCATCAAGCTGGCTTTCAAGGAAGATATTGTCCCGGCCAAGGCTGAAAAACTTACCTTTGCCCTGGCGCCGTTGATAGCCTTTATACCATCCCTGCTCAGTTTCGCGGTGATACCATTCGGTAATACGGCGACGATCATGGGTTATCAAATTGACATGGTGATTTCCGATCTCAATGTCGGTATACTTTTTATATTTGCCATCACTTCGCTGGGTGTTTACGGCATTGTCCTGGCCGGATGGTCTTCGGGCTCGAAGTATTCGCTCCTGGGGGGAGTACGCTCCTCGGCCCAGATGATATCCTACGAAATAGCCTATGGTCTTTCGATTATCGGGGTTCTGGTGATTGCCCAGAGTCTGTCCCTGAAAGAAATAGTGGCTCAGCAATCATCCTTTTTCGACTGGTTCATATTCCGGCAACCGGCGGGCTTTATTATTTTCGTAATTTGCGCCATTGCAGAAACCAACCGGGCCCCGTTCGATCTGCCCGAAGCCGAGTCGGAACTGGTCGGGGGGTATCATACAGAATATTCCTCGATGCGTTTTGCCCTGTTTTTCGTCGGGGAATACGCCAACATGATAACCGCCGCGGCGGTGGTGACAACCATCTTTTTAGGTGGCTGGCAGGGACCGTTCTTCCCACCCGTTGTCTGGTTTGTGATAAAAGTATTTTTATTTATGGCCTTTTATATCTGGGTGCGCGGAACCCTGCCGCGATTCCGTTACGATCAACTGATGAGTTTCGGCTGGAAGGTATTGTTTCCGCTGGCCCTGCTTAATGTGCTGATAACAGCCCTGATTTACAGGATATAATAGAATATGGCGTTTGGTTTCATAAAGACAGTTTTCCTGGCCTTTCCGAAGGGGTTCTATACGACTATCAAGCACCTGTTTAAAAAACCGGTGACCATGCAGTATCCCAAAGTCAGGGAACAGATGGCACCCAGGTACCGGGGCAAGCATTATCTTGAGGTGTATGATGACGGTACCGAGCGCTGTGTGTGCTGTGGTTTATGCGCGGCGGCCTGTCCGGCCGATGCCATCTATATGGAACCGGCCGAGAATGAAAAAGGCGAACGGTACGCCGGAATATATGAGATCAATTTAATCCGGTGCATCTTTTGCGGTTTTTGCGAGGAGGCCTGTCCGGAGGAAGCCATATTTCTTGGACATGATTATGAGTTTTCTGCTGACAAGCGCGATTCCTTCATTTATACTAAGGACCAAATGCTGGCGAATCGTCCCAAAGAGAAACCGTTCAAGAGAATAATCCGCAAGGTCAGGAGGATTTTCTAACCTTATGATGCTGGAGACAATCATATTTTACTTCGCGGCGGCGGTGGCGGTCGGCGGTGCGGTTATGATGATAATGCAGCGTAACCCGGTTGCCTCGGTGCTGTATATGGTGGTTTCCATGGTTGCCCAGGCGATATTATATGTGCAACTCCAGGCTCTTTTTCTGGGTGCCCTGCTGATAATTGTTTATACCGGCGCGATTCTGGTTCTTTTTCTTTTTGTTATCATGCTTCTGAATTTGCGGGGGGAACATTTCGATCAGAAGAGGGCGGCTATGAGCCTGACCTCGAAATTCGGGTTGTCATTTTTATTGTTCGTGGAGATTCTGGTTTTGATCAGGCAGAAATTTTTATCCGAAGATGTTGCCTCGCGGATCGCCGGGGTGGCCGAGGATTTCGGTTCGGTGGAGATGGTGGCGGCCAGGCTGTTTCGGGAGTACCTATATCCCTTTGAACTGACTTCGATTTTGCTCCTGGTGGCAATTGTCGGAGCGGTGGTGGCCGCAAGGAAAATTCGTGCCGATGATGAGGGGGAGGTCTGATGATACCGATTTCGAATTATTTGATTGTCAGTGCGCTCCTGTTTGTCGTGGGAACGACCGGGGTGATTATATCCCGCAATTTGATCATCATGTTTATGTCGATTGAGGTTATGCTCAACGCCGCCAATCTGGCCATTATTGCTTTCTCGAAGATGAACAATGTCGTGGATGGTCACATTTTTGTTTTTCTGATTATGACCGTGGCGGCGGCCGAGGCGGCGGTCGGTCTGGCGATTATCATCATGATATTTCGGAATCGTAAAACGATCAATTCCGATAAATTTAACCTGTTGAGGCAATAGGGCTATTTCGGGGAAGACCACAGGATAAGAACTATGACAGGACAATCATTATACCTGATACCGCTTTTTCCGCTTATCGGTTTCCTGATTAACGGTTTATTGCTGGGGCGTCTGAATAAAAAATTGATTTCCCTGGTCGCCTGTGGTTCGGTGGCTCTTTCTTTTATTTTCGGTTTGAAATATTTCCTCGATATACTTAACCTGCCACCCGCGGAACGCATTATCGAAAACGTGGTTTTTACCTGGATTCCGTCCGGGCAATTCAATGTCAATTTCGGATTTTTATTCGACCCATTGTCGGCAGTAATGGTGCTGGTGGTTTCGGGAGTCAGTTTCATAATTCATGTTTATTCGATCGGTTATATGCATGATGACCATGGTTACGGGCGTTATTTTACATATTTGAACCTGTTTGTGTTTTCCATGCTGACTTTGGTCCTGGCTGATAATTATCTGCTGATGTTTGTCGGCTGGGAAGGGGTCGGGCTGTGCAGTTACCTTTTAATCGGTTTCTGGTTTGAGAAGAAATCCGCCTCGGATGCCGGAAAGAAGGCTTTTATTGTCAACCGGATCGGTGATTTCGGTTTTCTGCTGGGAATGTTTATAATCTTCTGGCAGGTCGGATCGCTTCGGTTTGCAGATGTTTTCCAGGCGGCTCCGGGCGTTTTTATCGCCGGAGGTGGACTGATTACGGCGACGACTCTGCTTCTTTTCCTCGGGGCAACCGGGAAATCGGCCCAGATACCGCTTTATGTCTGGTTGCCGGATGCCATGGAAGGTCCTACCCCGGTTTCGGCCTTGATTCATGCCGCTACCATGGTAACAGCCGGGGTGTATATGATTGCCCGCTCCAATGTGCTATATTTGATGGCTCCCACCAGCCTTATGGTGGTGGCCATAATCGGGGTAGCAACGGCGATTTTTGCCGGGACCATTGCCCTGGCTCAGAATGATATCAAACGGGTCCTGGCTTATTCAACGGTCAGTCAGCTGGGTTACATGTTTGTAGCTTGCGGGGTGGCCGCCTTTACCGCCGGGATATTTCATTTGATGACCCATGCCTTCTTCAAAGCCCTGCTGTTTCTTGGATCCGGTTCAGTGATACATGCCATGGCCGGTCAGCAGGATATGCGGTTTATGGGTGGTTTGAAGAAGAAAATGCCGACAACATACTGGACTTTTTTGTTGGCCACCCTGGCCATTACCGGGATTCCTGGATTTTCAGGCTTCTTTTCCAAGGATGAAATTCTCTGGAAATCGTTTTCATCTGATTACGGATCCACCGTTATCTGGGCGATCGGTCTATTTACCGCCGGTTTGACGGCCTTCTACATGTTCCGTCTGGTCTATTTGACCTTTTACGGAGAAGGCCGGATGGATGGCCATACAAAAGAGCATTTGCATGAATCGCCGAAAATAATGACAGTCCCATTGACCATCCTGGCGGTGCTTTCGGTTATTGGCGGTTATATCGGTATTCCGCATGTGTTGGGCGGAAGCAACCGTTTCGAACAATTTCTTGAACCGGTCATGCAGGCAGGACAGAAAACACCGGAGATGGAACATGCCCTGGCCTCGGTGGGCGGTCACAGCGCCTTAACGGAGATGCTTCTGATGGTGGCGTCGGTAGCCCTGGTCCTGGCCTTTATTTACCTGGCATATCATTTTTATCTTAAAAAACCGGAGTTGTCGGGTAAGGTGCGCAACAAATTTTCCGGGGTGCATACTTTATTGTATGGCAAATATTTTGTCGATGAGCTCTACGGTACCGTCATAGTCCGTCCGCTGGTCAATGGTTCGATATTTTTGTGGAAGATATTCGATGTTATTATCATCGATGGTATGATAAACGGGATGGCTACCCTGATCGGCGATATTTCGACCGGTCTCAGGCCGGCGCAATCGGGGATTTTAAGAACTTACGCCACGATCTTTCTGGCCGGGGTAATAATCATCATAGGCTATGTAATTTTTTTGAGATAGTATGGAAAATCAAATTCTGACACTGGTGACTTTCTTTCCGTTGATTGGCGCGGGACTGCTTCTTTTTATTCCGCGAAGTCAGCACCAGTCCATAAAATCCATTGCTCTGATCATAGCCTTTATCAATTTTCTGTTTTCGGTCTGGATGTATGCCATGTTCGAACCGGTGGCGACCGGAATGCAGTTCGAAATAAATATCCCCTGGGTAACCGGGTTTGGAATCAGTTATCATCTCGGAATCGATGGTATCTCATTATTGCTGATTATGCTGACAACGATTCTTTCCATGATCGTAATGATATCCTCATGGAAAGCAATCACCACCGGTATCAAGGGCTATTTTATTTCGATGCTTCTTCTGGAAACGGGAATGATCGGCGTGTTCGTAGCGCTGGATTTGTTTTTGTTTTATGTTTTCTGGGAAGCCATGCTGATTCCGATGTATTTCATAATCGGAGTCTGGGGCGGTCCGCGGAAAATCTATGCCGCCATCAAGTTTGTTCTTTTTACCATGTTCGGATCGCTTCTGATGCTGGTGGCCCTAATTTACCTGTTTTTCATGTATCATGGTTATGCCGGCGAATACAGTTTTGATATGCTCAAATTATACCAGATGCCGATACCGCTGGGGGCCCAGACTTATATATTTCTGGCCTTCGCCCTGGCCTTTGCCATCAAGGTTCCGATCTGGCCCTTCCATACCTGGTTACCTGATGCGCATGTCGAGGCGCCGACCGCCGGTTCGGTTATCCTGGCCGGGGTTTTGCTTAAGATGGGAACATACGGCTTCGTCCGTATCTGCCTGCCGATGTTTCCGGAGGCGACCCTGCAGTTTGTCCCGTTGATCTCGGTCCTGGCCATAATTGGTATTATATACGGCGCTATGGTGGCAATGGTGCAACGCGATGTCAAATCGCTGGTGGCCTTTTCTTCGGTTTCGCATCTCGGTTTTGTCATGCTGGGGATGTTCGCCCTTAATATTCAGGGGCTGGAGGGCTCGGTGTTGCAAATGCTCAATCACGGAATTTCCACCGGCGCCCTGTTCCTTATTGTGGGCATGATATATGAACGGCGGCATACCCGGATGATTGCCGACTTTGGGGGATTATCAAAGTCAATGCCGGTTTTTTCGACATTCTTTATGATTGTCACGCTGTCGTCAATCGGTTTGCCGTTGACCAATGGCTTTGTGGGCGAGTTTTTAATTCTGCTGGGAACCTATAAGGCCAACTCGGTATATGCCATCCTCGGCGCGACCGGTGTAATTCTGGCGGCGTGTTATATGCTCTGGATGTTACAGCGGGTGATATTCGGCAAGATAACCCATCCGGAAAATGAGAATCTGAAAGACTTGAGCGGTCGGGAAAGACTGATTTTAATTCCTCTGGTCATATTGATTTTCTGGATCGGAATCTACCCGAAACCATTCCTCAATCGGATGGAGCCGGCCGTCAAGCAAATTGTGACCACCGTGGAAAACGCCCGCCAAGCCAGGGCGGAACGGGAACTTGAGAGGACGCAAATTTCGGAAGACAAGGTTTTGGAAATAATACCGACAGTAACTGCTGTCAAGGGTGAATGACGTATGCCCGATGTGACCATATACACTAAACCGGGGTGCCCGTACTGCGCCAAAGCCGTCGAGCATTATTGCACTATGGGGACCGCTTATCGCAAGATAGATATTTATGCGATCCCGGGGCCAAAGATAAGGCGCTTCAAATTTCCGGCGGCAAAGCAATGGTACCGATCATTGTCGATAAAAGCAAGGTTCAGGTCGGATTTGGCGGTGGATGAGGAGTTTAACCCGTAATGTCCGTGAGACATCACCACTGATAGAAGAGATCATATGGATACCAGTTCAGCAACTCTAAGTTTCGGAATCATCTCCCCGGAAATCGCCCTTCTGGCGGCGGCCATGGTAATATTACTGGCGGGCAATTTTATTCGGAATACCGCCCTGGTCGCCTATCTGGCCATAACCGGTTTGGTTATCGGGATGGCTCTGGCAATCGGCCAGTGGAATCAACCTCAGACCGGTTTTTTCGGAATGGTGACGGTTGACAATTTTTCGGTGATGTTCAATATCATCTTTATCACGGCCTCCATTATCACCATCCTGATGGCCCGCAGTTACCTCATCTCAAGGGGAATCGATCGTTTTGAATTTTATGCCTTAATTCTCTTTTCATCCGTCGGTATGATGATTATGGCCTCCAGCGCGGACCTGATTGTGATATTTCTCGGTCTGGAGATAATGTCGATACCGCTCTATGTGATGGCCGGACTGGCCAATCATGATCCCGAATCCAATGAAGCCTCGATTAAATATTTCATGATGGGGGCATTTGCCACGGGTTTTCTGCTTTACGGGATCGCCCTGGTATTCGGGGCCGCCGAAACGACCGATCTGCGCCGAATAGTCACCGATTTCGATTTTATCATGATGAAATCGAAAATGTTCATGTTACCCGGTATATTTATGATTTTGATCGGTTTCGGTTTTAAGGTGGCGGCGGTACCGTTCCATATGTGGGTTCCCGATGTTTACCAGGGGGCGCCGACGCCGGTAACAGGTTTCTTCTCAGTGGCTCCTAAAGCCGCAGGATTTGCCGCTCTGTTGAGAATTTTCGTTTACGGCTTTCCGGCGGCCGAGGGCTTAACCTGGATTCTCTGGATTCTGGCGGTACTGACGATGGGAGTGGGCAATCTTCTGGCTATTTTCCAGGATAATATCAAGCGGATGCTGGCTTATTCATCGATTGCCCATGCCGGTTATATTCTGGTTGCCCTGACATCCGGGGGAGATGGTGCGGTTTCCTCGGCTATTTTCTATTTGCTGGCCTACACTTTTTTCAATCTGGGTGGCTTTACAATCGTCAGCATGATCGACAGCCGCACCGGAAGCCAGGCTACTATTGCTGAAATTAGGGGTTTGTCGAGCCGTTACCCATTCCTGGCGGCAATCCTGGCCCTGTTCATGTTTGCCCTGGCCGGTTTTCCGCCGACGGCCGGATTTTTCGGGAAGTTTTTTATCTTTTCCGAAGCAGTCAAGAATAATTATATCTGGCTGGTAATTATCGCCGTCATAAACAGCTTTGTATCCGTTTTCTATTATTTGCGGGTGGTCGTGGCGGCCTATTTCGGAAAAGCCGAGCGCGAATTCAGCCCGGTTACCTATCAACCGGCTCTGGTGTTGGTGCTGCTTATAACAACCATAGGAACTCTGGTCATGGGTTTGTTCCCGCAGTACTGGTTGCAACTGACCAGATTATGCAGTTTCCCCTTTATTTGAAAACAAAAATATAGTACAATAAAAAATGCCACCCCGGTGGGCGGCTTTTTATTTTCTCGCGATTAAAGGAAATATATGCAGGGGGCCGGTCCGCTTTTATAAAGATAGCTTATCAAATAAGTAACATCGAGAATATTGGTCGATCCACTGCAGTTGACATCACCCTCTTCAGGTGGGTTCGGAGCCGAACCGCCCCGGTATAGATAGGCCAGAAGATAGGTGGCATCGAGAATATTAATCCCTCCGTCGCCATTACAATCGCCTGACATTTCGGGAGTAATACTCTGAGTGAAACAGACAGCCGACAGGGCGGTTACCACATTTTCCAGCGGGATCCCATTATCGAAATACGGTTCAATGGCGCATTCCTCACTACTGATACCTATCAGAGCCGTATATTCCTGACCGGTATTTCCCGGATTCAGATATTGCATGCTAATATCACCATAGCTGGTCAGAATGACCTGGAAAGTAGTCAGGGTATCATAGGGCGAATTGTAATTACCGACCTGGTACCATTCGATGATGGTCGAATCATTGCCAGGCGTATGATAATAGTAAATATTACCGTGTCCACCGCCATGGCTGTAATCGCCAATAATCAAATCATTCCAGAATACCGCGACCAGTGTGCCGAATTCATTTCCCGGAATATTCAGGTTTTCATAATAGCCATTTTTGTTGACATTGCTGTCGGTAAATGACAGAGCACCATTGACCCCGATGAAAATCCGATCGTAGTCGGTTCCATAGAAATCGAAATTAAAGGGCAGGTCGATCGGTCCGGCGGTGCCGTCGTCAAGCGGATTACTGGCCGATCCATTATAGAAATCATCATAAGGAATCAGCGTGCCGATATCTTTTATCTCAATCCAGTCGTAAACCGGACCATCGGGATCGCCGCTTGAGGTAACGCTGAAAGTCGTGTCATCGACACAAAAAATATCAAGAAAAACCGGAACCAGGGTAAGAGAATCAAGGGTCCCTCCGCTGGAACCCCAATTGATTTCGATAATACCCTTGTAGGTATCCAGACGCGGCTCAAGCATGGAGGCATCGAGTGTCATGGTCAGTTCAAGTGAATCCGCGGCGGGCAATGAACCCGATTCGGGCGTGACAGTCAGCCAATCGGACATCTTGGTCAGGCTGTCATTACCTGTCACGGCGAAATCCAGTCCATAACTACCGGAACGATTATGGATCCACACCGGGAAAATCGCTGTTTGTCCAGCCTCGAGAATGGTATCGAGATAGATTGGGTCGGTGAACAAGGACGGGGGAGTAGTCAAAACCGGGATGGCGGCGGCCAGATCGGGGCGGGGACCGATATGCTGTCCGGTGGTATCACCCTGCTGGGCGGAACCGGTGGCATTTAACACCTGCAAAGCCTGATCGGCCGTCAGGGGAACACCATAAGTGGCCATGTAATATCCCTGAAGACAGGCCACGGTTCCGGTAACGATGGGTGAGGCCGATGATGTTCCCGCAAACACGGATGTATAGTATTGATCGGGATCATCGGAACTGCCATCGAAATAATCGCCATAGCCGGTGGTAAAGACCTCCCGGCCATAACCCTGAAGATTTACCCTTTCGCCGTGATTGGAGAAATCAAGCCGGGAACGATCGACACCGTAATTTCCGCTGGGCGGCGCTCCGGCCCCGGCCATGATGGCATGGGAGTTACGATATGTGGTGTCAAAGAGCGAGCCATAGAGAACGTCATCAAAATTTTCGGCCCCGTTACCGGCCGCCTCGATAACGATAATGCCTTTGGCCCAAGCATATTGGATGGCATCGAAAACCGACTGCCAGTATTCCATACAGACATAACCCAGTTGATCGGGTCGATATTCAAAATCATAGCGCGGTCCGGGAGCATGGAGTTCGATCAGGATTAAATCACCGCGTTCAAGGGTATCGGCGGCCATTAAGATGGCCTCATCGGTACCATAAGTACTAACCGAAATCATACCGATATCGGCCCCGGGGCATATCCCTGTCACGCCATAGCCATTATCGCCGGCGATCATTTCCCCCAGAACGGCGGTTCCATGATCACCGCTCTGGCTGTTGCCCTGGCCTATAGTACCGCCCAAAGCTTTTTCGAGGTCCTCATGGGTTTCATTCCAGCTTATTTCAATATCCATAATTTTCACCCCGGTCCCATCGCCCCCGGTCAGGGTGTTGGCATAATCGGCATCAACACCGGTGGGTGCCGCAAGCCGGTAATCCTGAAAAGTTACAAAATCCGGAGTGGGTGGATAGATATCCTCGGCCACCTCCGCCCTTGGCTCAGCATAGGCAATTTCCACAATATCCAGGCGATTAAGAGAATTAACGATTTCTTCCGCTTCGGACGGACTCGAAATATCTATTCTATAATAAAGATTGAAATCGGCCAGCCGCTGTCCGGAAGCCATTTCACAGGTGATTTTCTCTTTTTCCACTGCTTCCTCGGACTTTTCAATAAGGCGGCTAATTCGATTGCCCCCGGCTTTGTACTTATCCAGCAGACTATTAAGTTCAACCACCGACCGTCTTTTTAATGAAATAAAAGCGTTATCGCGCAGTCTGACAGAGGAACCTTCCTTAAACTTAACAACTACTCCGGCAATATCGGCCTGCGGAGAAATCTTTATGGAAACCGGTTTGACTGGTGTCACGCGTTGCTTGAGAAGATATGATTGCGTTTGATTTGAATCACGGCCGCGGGCCACGGTTTGTCCGCCGATCAGGAACAGGGTGAGGATTGGGAAAATATAAAATAATCTGTGAAGCTTTTTCATTTTACCTCCGATGTTGCTCCGGCATATGGTCTTATATGGTTTTCCCAAATATGTTTGCGAGTAGCAATTGATATATCATAATAAATATACTTGCTTACCCGCATTTATCAAAGCTCATTTTTAATATATCGGATGGCAGGGAGGAAAAATGGAGGTCTCTCTCAGACCTTTTCCAGCCGTAATTTATCCTGATTCTTTTCGATTCGCAAAGGGTACTTTCCAGAGAAGCAGCTGACACAAAAGTCACCATTGGGCAAAGACGGCATCGACAACATCCCGTCAATCGAAAGGTACCCGAGGGAGTCGACCTCAAGATATTTCTCGATTTCTTTAATGGTTTTGGTCGAGGCGATTAACTCGCCCCTGGTCGGCATATCGATACCGAAGAAACATGGGGAAATGATGGGAGGCGAAGAGATTCGCAGATGTATTTCTTTGGCGCCGGCCGAACGGATCAGTTTGACCAGTTTGCGCGAGGTGGTCCCGCGAACAATGGAATCATCGACCACCACCACCCGGCGGCCCTTAAGGACGCCTTTAACGGGATTGAATTTGATTTTGACATCAAGGTCTCTGATTTTTTGTTCGGGATCAATAAAGGTCCGTCCGACATAGTGATTACGAATCAGGCCGATTTCAAACTTGATACCCGATTCCTCGGAATAGCCGAGGGTTGCGGTGTTGGCCGAGTCGGGAACAGAGATGACTATATCGGCATCGGCCGGATGTTCTCGGGCCAGCTGGCGTCCCAGGCGGCGGCGGATTTTGTCGACATTCTCGCCGAAAACGATCGAATCCGGCCGGGAAAAATAGATATATTCAAATATGCAAAAGGCATGCCTGTGTTTCTTCAAAGGAAAAACGGATCTCGGACCTTCATGGGTAATTTCGATTACCTCACCCGGTTCGACATCACGGATATACCTGGCGCCGATTATATCGAAAGCGCAGGTTTCCGAGGCGACGACATAGCTGTCGTTGTACTTACCAAGGGCAAGGGGACGGAACCCGAGGGGGTCACGGGCGGCAATAATGGATTTTTCGGTCATGAAAAGCAGGGAATAGGCACCCTCGACCCGGGTCAGGGTATCACAAATCCTCGTAAAACGGGATCTTTTTTTAGACATGGCCGCCAGGTGAAGAAAAATCTCGGTATCGGAAGTGGTCTGAAAAATGGAGCCTTCTTTTTCCAGCTTCTGCCTCAGATAAAATGAATTGGTCAAATTGCCATTATGAGCAACGGCCAGTTTTTTACTGCGATTGGTGATTAAAAGCGGTTGGATATTGGTCAACGATGATGCCCCGGTGGTAGAATAACGGGTATGACCGATGGCAATATCTCCCTTCAGACGTTCCAGATTTATCTTTTTGCTGAAGACTTCATTGACAACGCCCATCCCTTTGTAGATATGGACACCGCCGTTTCCCGAAGTGACAATGCCTGCCGATTCCTGCCCTCGATGTTGCAAGGCATAAAGTCCGAAATATGTCATTTCGGCGGCCCGAGGGGTTCCTATTATTCCAAAGATGCCGCATTTATCATTTTTCATATCCAATCCACCCATACCGCGCAATCCTTGAAAAACAACAAATTTAATCTTTGGCACCATTATTGTCAAGCGACAAGGTAAAATTTTAAATGCCGCAAATGTGAAATAAATTGCAGAATAATATAGACAGGTTAAATTCCTATTCAATCGACAGGCAAATATATATCCTTCATTGACCGGCAATATCCAAAATATCATTAGGTTAACCAATCCCATTGATCGTTTTTTTTTATTATCTATATATATTTCTAAAGGCATGCATTTTGCATTTGGCCGGGATGGGTATTGTAATATGACCGATGAAAAGAAATATCTTGGGCAGTTTGAAGTCATACGAGATATCGTCATGACGTCATATGCGGGCGGCGATGTCTCCGACGCGGCCAATAAGGTTTTAAAACAGGTTACCGAATTGGTCGGTCTATCCGCCGGGACTCTGATTCTATGGGATAAGGATAACAAGCCGGTCTTAACAGTCAGTCATGCCAAAAATGAATCGGATCGCCTTATTCTTGATGAACTTGAGAAGGAGCTCTTTTCCGGCTTGCGAGATAGCCGGAATCTTGTTTCGGCCTATCTGTCATTCGGGGGAGAAGATCCATCGGCCACATTCACTCTGCCTCTAAAACGTGGCCGGACGGTATTCGGAGCAGTAATCGGAATTCAGAAAGGTTCGGAATCACTTATCGGCCATGATAAATTCCTGGAAACCCTGGCGGCCGGGCTTTCGGCGGTATTCCTGTTAAGCCAATCAGAGGAATCCCTGGAGAAGGAAAAGCTGGAAGTTCTTCTGGCCACGGCGACAACCGTTAATCATGAGATCAACAATCCGCTTCAGGCCATTCTGGGTATTGTCCAGTTATTGCCCAAGGATTGGCCGAATCTTGATGAAAAGCTTATCATGAAACTTGGGGTAATTGAAGAATCGGCCCTGGCTATTATGAAGGTAACTCATCGGCTGATGAATATTTCGGAAGTCGAATTCGATAAATATATCAGTAATGTAAAGATGATAAAACTACCCGAGGACACAGACTCCTCATAGTTCCCTCTTATCCCTACCTCACCCGGATGGGTCAGCCGTATGGGGCTGGCCCTTTTATTCACGCGTCAAAAAAAAGGAGCTGTCTCAAAGACAGCTCCTGATAATAGATAGGTCTAATATCCAGACGATCAAGTCCCGGTGGTGCCGCATTTCGGCGCCGGACCACTCTTGTACAGGTAGTTGATCAGGTACGTCGCATCAAGAATGTTGATAGCGTTGTTA